>JADFWF010000217.1 GCA_015222965.1 Pseudomonadota bacterium
ATACCTTATTAACTTTTGGCGGCGCCTGGTCTAACCATATATATGCCACAGCGGCGGCCGCCAGACATTTTGGCTTTAACAGCATCGGCATCATCCGCGGCGAAAAATACTCACCTCTCAATGCCACATTAAGCTTTGCCGAAAAATGCGGCATGCAGTTACATTACCTCAGTCGCACTGAATACCGGCAGAAACATGAAGACCATTACCAGCAAAAACTAAAACAGCAATTTGGCAATGTTTATATTCTGCCCGAAGGTGGCAGTAATGCACTTGCCATGAGAGGCTGTGCGGAGATCGTTGGTGAGATCAACAGCGAAATAAGTAAGCCTTTTGATGTTATCTGCTGCGCCAGCGGTACCGGTGCGACACTTGCCGGCTTGATTACTGCTATCGACACGGGGCAGGAAGCCATCGGGTTTTCCGCTCTAAAAGGCGGCGGCTTTCTGAATGATGAAGTCAAAAAATTCCTCAACAGAAAAGACCCTGGCACCAACTGGCGTATCGAAACCGATTTTCATTTTGGCGGTTACGCTAAAATAAATGACGAACTGATCGAATTTCTAAAAGAATTTCAATCACGATATGATATTCCCCTGGATGCGGTTTATACCGGTAAAATGTTTTACGGTCTGTTTAAACTTATAGAAGCAAAAACTTTTAAACCCGGCACCAGCATCGTAGTGATACATAGTGGTGGACTACAGGGCAACAAAGGGTTTAACCTCTAGGGCAGCGCTGATTAATTATCAAATATCGATATCTTTATGCAAACACAATGCCCCCATTGCGACACTCGATTTAGAGTAACCGAAAGCCAGGTAAACATGGCTGACGGCTTTGTGCGCTGCAGCGTATGCAAAGAGGTTTTTAATGCCTTTGAAGTTGCCGAGCAAGATAAGTACCAGCCATCATTACTCAAACAGGAAAGCTCTGAAGATGAATCCACTGTTACCGAAGCCAACGATGACACCGCGCTGAATGATGAGAGCAGAGACGATATAGATGACCTGCCAGAAATTAAGGCCGTCGATTTTAACGAAGCCTCCTCCACTGATGATTCACGTAGAGATACTTTTGATTTTTTTGATGAAGAAGCTAATGAGTCACTGCCTCATGTGGTTCCAGAACATTATAAAGAATCATACTCCAGTAATTCATCAACATTGGCATCAAACTTATTATGGGGTGCAGGTATCCTGTTGCTGACAGCCGCCCTGTTCGTCGAATATACCTGGTTTAACCGTGACCAGTTAAACCAGATTCCGCAGATGCAGGCGTGGAAAGATAAATTATGCCAGCACATCGAATGCAAAAATATCACAGTACGCAACCCAAAAAAAATAGAACTTATCGCCAGGAACGTCTATTCACATCCCAATGAAAAAAATGCATTGATGGTAAACATCACCATGAAAAACAATGCCGATTTTGCGCAGCCCTACCCCGTCATGCAGATCAGCTTCTCGGATATACGAGGCGGCAATGTCGCTGCCAGACGGTTTTCACCCAAAGAATATCTTCCTGCAGAAATTCAGCAATCTGGCCAACAACTGTTAGAGTCGGATACTAATATGACCTTCAGCATGGAAATACAGGATCCGGGCAAACAGGCGATGACATATGAATTTGACTTCCTGTAACCCTGAATACCACAGAAAACTGTAAGATACAGCATTGCTCTCTTCATCCATTACCCGCTGCTTCACATTTATTTAGAATCTGTCAAAATACACCGCTCATGAAAATTGGTCCTTATAAATTTGATAACCCGGTCATACTGGCCCCGATGGCAGGCGTCACTGACCGCCCGTTCAGAAACCTGTGTTATCAGCTTGGCGCCGATTTATGCGTATCTGAAATGGTCACCTCCAAAAAGCACCTGTGGAACTCCAGAAAAACGCGATTACGACTCGACCACAAAGATGAAAAAGGCATACGCAGTGTTCAGATAGCCGGTACCGACCCACAGAAACTTGCCGATGCTGCAGTATTTAATGTCGGACACGGCGCGCAGATTATCGATATCAATATGGGCTGCCCAGCAAAAAAAGTCTGCAATGTACTGGCCGGTTCTGCGCTGCTAAAAAATGAGTCTCTGGTGTCAGAGATTCTTATCTCTGTAGTGGATGCCGTTACTGTACCGGTAACACTCAAAATTCGTACCGGTTGGGATCAGGAAAATAAAAATGCCGTCAGCATCGCCAAAATTGCTGAGCAGAGCGGCATACAGGCACTCTCGGTACACGGCAGAACACGCGCAGATGCATATAAAGGTGATGCTGAATACGAGACCATCGCCGCTGTAAAAGCAGCCGTCTCTATCCCGGTTATTGCCAATGGTGATATTACCAGTCCGCAAAAAGCGAAACAGGTACTGACGTTAACCCAGGCTGATGGCTTAATGATCGGCCGCGCGGCACAGGGCAACCCCTGGATATTCCAGCAGATAAAACATTATCTGTCTGAAAATACTTTATTACCCCGACCAGACAGCAATGAAACCAGCAAAATATTGACCGAACACCTGCAAAATTTATATGAATTTTATGGTGAACTATCCGGTGTTCGCATCGCACGCAAGCACATAGGGTGGTATATTAATAATCTGCAGGGAGTTGACAGACAAGGAGCTGAATCGTTTAGACAACAGGTAAATCGGATTGACGATGCCAATACACAGCTAGAACTGGCTACCGATTTTTTCAACACACAACGAAACCCCTTAGCGGCATGAGCAGCATGAGCGACCAAAATTTTCAGCCAGCAACATCAGATGCAGAGCAACCCGAAGAAAACCAGCAACAGGAAATATCCCAACTCAGTCACGCGGTAAAACACTCAATACGCCGTTACCTATTTGAGCTGGAAGGTACCCAGCCTAACAATATGTACGAACTGGTACTCAGGCAGGTAGAGCAACCGTTGTTTGAGGCGATTTTAGAACACACCAAGGGGAACCAGTCACGGGCGGCAGAGCTGCTTGGGCTTAATCGCGGTACCTTGCGTAAGAAATTGCGCAGTTATAACTTACACAAATAATTCCTGATAATTTTTCCCCTGCCTGTAGGAGCGGATTTTATTCCGCGATTTAGGTTTAGCTGGTGTTTTTTTAGGCTAGGGATAGGATGAGCAATAGTTACTGTTGCTCAACCCACCCCTAACTCAATCTACTTCAGATAAACCTAAATCGCGGAATAAAATCCGCTCCTACAGGTAAGTGCAATACAAAAACCAATAAAAGAACTAATCCCAAAGTGACATAAATAACCACTCTCAGTTATAATTCGCCTCTTCCAAAAATTCATAAAAAAAGGCCGCAACATGACCGATGCAACTCAACGCCCCGTACGCCGCGCACTCATCAGTGTTTCCGATAAAGACGGCATTATCGAATTTGCCAAATCACTGCACTCACAAGGCGTAGAGATCCTGTCTACCGGCGGTACCGCCAGGCTGCTGATAGAAAACATGATCCCGTGTCTGGAAGTGTCTAAACACACCGGTTTTCCTGAAATAATGGACGGCCGCGTTAAGACCCTGCATCCAAAGATTCACGGCGGCATATTAGGCCGGCGCGGTATCGATGATGGCGTGATGAAAGATAATGATATCGCACCCATCGATCTTGTCGTGGTTAATCTCTACCCGTTCGAAGCCACCGTTGCCAACGAAGACTGTTCTCTGGAAGACGCTATCGAGAACATCGATATCGGTGGCCCGGCGATGGTTCGTGCCACGGCCAAGAACCACGCTTATGTCAGCATCATCGTTGACCCTGCAGACTATCAGCGTGTGCTGGAAGAGCTACACAATAACGAAGGCATCGTCAGCGATGCGACACGTTTTGATCTTGCGGTTAAAGCCTTCGAGCACACCTCTAACTACGACGGCATGATAGCCAACTACCTGGGTCGGGTTAAAGAAGACGGCACCATGGATGATCTACCGCGCACCATTAATCTGCAATTTAGCAAAGTACAGGAGATGCGATATGGTGAAAACCCGCATCAACATGCCGCTTTTTATACCGAGAAAAACATCACCGAAGCCTGTATCGCCACGGCAACACAGCTACAGGGTAAAGAACTGTCGTATAACAACATCGGTGATACGGATGCCGCGCTGGAATGTGTCAAACAGTTTGAGGAACCAACCTGTGTCATCGTAAAACACGCTAACCCCTGTGGCGTCGCTATTGCAGACAACCTGCTCGATGCCTACAACAAGGCCTACAGCACCGACCCCGAATCTGCTTTTGGCGGCATCATCGCATTCAACCGTGAGCTTGATGGCGACACAGCCAAAACCATCGTCGAACGCCAGTTTGTTGAGGTCATCATCGCGCCGACGATCAGTGGTGAGGCCATCGAAGCCGTTGCTGAAAAGAAAAACGTCCGTCTGCTCGAGTGCGGACAGTGGCAAGGCACCAGTCCACGCATGGACTATAAACGCGTCAACGGCGGTTTACTGGTACAGGATGCTGACCTGTTATTGCTCAATGAGATGAAAGTTGTCAGCGAGCACAAACCTTCTGAACAGGAGATGAACGACCTGCTGTTCAGCTGGAAGGTCGCCAAATTCGTAAAATCAAACGCCATCGTTTACGGTAAGAATAATATGACCATCGGTGTCGGTGCCGGCCAGATGAGCCGCATCAACAGCGCGCGTATCGCCGGTATCAAAGCTGAACACGCCAGCCTGGAAGTGCCCGGCTCGGTGATGGCTTCTGATGCCTTCTTCCCGTTCCGCGATGGCATCGATGCCGCCCATGAAGCCGGCATCGTAGCTGTTATTCAGCCCGGCGGTTCGATGCGAGACGACGAAGTTATCGCTGCTGCCAATGAGTTTGGTATGGCCATGGTGTTTACCGGGATGCGACATTTTCGGCACTAAAGACAGCTGTCCAATATAAGACAAGGTCTAACTAAATCGTTGATATGTAATGAAAAGCACATAAAACTCACATAAACTATGTTATAAAGTGTCTCATGGAAGAGAAGCGCCTCAAAGAAAATCGACATTTACGTGAGCAACTGGACAAGCTACTCAAGGAAGCGCGGCGCAACGAACAAACGCAAACTTCATTTGATGATTTCTCTTTGTCTGTGGTAGCAGCGCAAGGTCCAAAGGAATTATTCGATCTCATACTGCATGACCAGAAAAAATTTCGCATCGATGAGATCCGACTCTGCCTGGTCGACCGCTTCCACGAAGTCGAACGCCTGCTCACAGAAAGCTATCAAAATAAATACCATGGATTAAGCTTCATCGATACCGAGACCAGCAATCTGCTGATCTCTGATATCCCTGACCGCCCCGTACTAGGCACCCGCATCATCAGTAAATACGACTGGCTGATCAACATCGAAGAGACCAGTAAATATAAGTCCGCTGCCCTGCTGCCATTGAAACGTGGCGACGAAATCATCGGTATACAGTTATTATTGAGTGAAGACGCTACGCGTTACAACAAAAGCGACGGCACCACCTTCCTGCAAAAGCTCGGCGCCATGATCGCCATCTCAATCGAAAACTGCATCAACCGTCAACGTACGCTGGAGCTCGGCTATCAGGATGGTCTGACCAATGCCTATAACCGCCGTTACTTTGACGAGCGTTTAAAACATGAAGTCGACCGCTGTACGCGACATAAAACTGACCTGGTGTGTTTGTTCATCGATGTCGATTTTTTCAAAAAGATCAACGACCTCCATGGTCATCAGGTGGGTGATGCCGTACTGGTAAGGCTGGTCGCGCTGATGACTGAACAGGTCCGCTCCAGCGATATCGTCACCCGTTATGGCGGTGAAGAATTCGCCATCATCTTACCCGAGACAGGTATACAGCGTGCGCACGAGGTGGCCGAACGCATTCGCAGCAAAGTAGAAGCACAAAAACTTATCTTCGACGATAGTACGCTGGGCATCACGGTATCCATTGGTCTGGCTTCTCTCAGCCAGATCAGGCTTCAGAAAGGAAGTGACACACAGGA
>JADFWF010000218.1 GCA_015222965.1 Pseudomonadota bacterium
GTGGTCAAAGTAGGCACCAGGGTAAAAAATATCCGACTGGTCGATGGTGATCACGATATCGATTGCAAGATAGATGGCATCGGCGCGATGAAGCTGAAATCTGAGTTTGTGAAAAAAGCCTGATGCGAGACTGGCGTTCAGTCGGTGACTGGAAAGATGGCCGGGTGCGCTCTGCAGCAAAAACCACGATCTGGGTGAGTTTGTTGTTTGGTGTAGCGTTTACCGGTATCAGCTTACCGGCTGTTTTGGACATGCCTAAGGAAGTTGCCGCTGGCAATCATCTGATATTAGTTGTTCTTCTGTTCCCTCTGGTCGGTGTTTCCGCACTGGCCTATTTTGTCTACAGCGTATTTGCCTGGCGAAAATTTGGTTCGACTGAGCTGGTATTAGACCCCGTCCCTGGCTCCATCGGTGGTGACTTTGGTGGTTATATCGATGTACCGATTTCCTGGGGTAAACGAGGTGAGTTTAATATCACCCTGAACAGCCAGCACACGAGAACAACCGGTAGTGGAAAAAATCGTTCAACGTCGACAAAGGTTGTCTGGCAACGAGAGGGCATTGCAACGGTATCACCGACGAGTAAAGGTACGCGTTGTGCTTTCCGATTTTCCATTCCTGAAGACCTGCATGAGAGTGAAGAGGCTTCGTCAAGTTACTACCACTGGTTATTTCAGATCGAATGTGAATTGCCGGGCATTGATTTTCGGCGTAATTTTTCAGTGCCAGTGTTTAAGTCTGAAACGCCGCAGTTATCCTCGTCAAAGGCAGACTACGCAAAAGCATCGTCGCCATTAGAGAAAGCGCCGGAAGGCGCGGTAATTATCAGTGAAACAACTGAAGCGTTGCAGTTCTACTACCCCTGGTACCGTCACCTATGGATGGGTTTTATGATCATGGTGTTTGGCAGTATTTTTGGCGGCATCGGGTATTTTATCGGTACTGAAGATGCGGGCGGCATGGTTTTTTTTATCGTGTTTGGCGGTGTCGGTATACTCTGTCTACTAATTGGCCTGTATATCGTTGGCAATACCTTAACAACAACGGTCTCGAAAAAAGGCATCAATGTGGTTAGAAACGTTTATGGAGTGTGCTTTCAACGCAACGTGTCAAAAGACAATATCGTGAAGCTGGAACGACAGATAAAATCACAGATGCAGGGCGGTAGCCGCTACCGCGTGTTTTATTCCATCATAGCTTTTACCGCAGATGACCGTCAGCTGGTTATCGCAGACACGCTGGAAGGTTCACGGCTGGCGGATTATATCGAAAAACGCATATTGGCGGCTCTTCGGCCACGGCATGATTCTTCTTTGCTGGTTGATCAGTGGGCATCTTGAGCAGGTTGAATAAAATAGAAAATTTTTTAATAGCAAAGTCATTTGTAGCATTTTGTCTGCAATTATATATTTGATAGATCATATTATTCTGATTAGTATTGGCGCAACGAAACTGTTTGCAATATTGATATGAAACAAAAAATAATAAACATGCTCGAGCTGCAAGACTCGATGAACTCCAAAGTGAATGCAGACTGGCGTAACGCGGGAAATGAGTGGTATCGCGCGATCTGGATGGAAGCCTCTGAGATGCTGGAGCATTACGGCTGGAAGTGGTGGAAGAAGCAGGAGCCGGATGTGATGCAGGTGAAGCTGGAAGTCGTTGATATCGTGCATTTTGCTCTGAGTATCCGTCTCGAGCAAAATCAGTCGCTCGAAGATACCGCAGAATTGATCGCTGCCGATTTTGAAAACTCGATGCAGGCGGAAGATATCCGAAAGACGATAGAATGCCTGGCTTTGTTGACCTTGACCGATCAGGGCGCGCACTTTACCTTTATCTCCGGCATCATGAAGTACATGGATATGTCGTTTGATGAGTTATATGAGATCTATGTCGGCAAAAATGTGTTGAATATGTTCCGTCAGGATAATGGTTATAAGGAAGGCACATATAACAAGGTCTGGAATGGCCGCGAAGATAACGAATACCTTGCCGATATTATGAAACAGCTAAATGGTGACAGCCAGACTTTTCAGGATGATGTTTACGCCGCGTTGTCACAGAATTACGCTGCTTAACGTATAATTAATTTCTGCCAGAAAGAATCGCGGAATGAAAAAAATCCGCTCCTACAGATCACAATATCACCGTAGGAGCGGATTTTTTTCATTCCGCGATATGTCTTCAGGTTTGACCAGACTCTAAACGTACTTAGCCAGCTTTTTCGGATACAAAGAATCAACCGTACCAACGATCTTCTCATCCGGCTTGAATGCAATAGTCGGATCTTTCGCTGGATAATCCAGGCTATATAGGAAGTGTCGCAGACAGTTAATCCGCGCACGTTTCTTGTCGTCTGATTTAACTACGACCCACGGTGCGTCTGCAGTATCGGTATGGAAGAACATGCTGCGTCTGGCCTCGGTGTA
>JADFWF010000027.1 GCA_015222965.1 Pseudomonadota bacterium
CCGCAGAGAGCGCAGAGGTACGCAGAGTTTTCTTTGTTAACGGCGCCTGCGGCGCCGTTAACAATAATTAAGGCTTTCCTCTGCGCTCTCTGCGGTTTAATGTTTTGACTTCCGTTTATGGCCGAACTCAGAAGTAAATCTAAAAACATTGAAGGTCTGCCATGCGCCGCATTACACCTCGTATCAACTACCGACCGCTCTGATTTCCTTTTGTTGGCTGGCCATATATACGCGCTGGTGAAGATCCTGAACCTGAAGTTGCACCGGAGGAGCCAGGTGCTGTTCTTTGCAACACGTTGCCATCCTGCTGCCGGACAGGGTTTAGTGTACGTCGACCACGGGGCATACTGGCTTGTTCGATAATTTGCTCAAGTTCAAGTTTTTCTGTTACGGATTTCTGTAACTGTAAGATCTTAATACCTAACTGATCTTTAAATGACTTGCCCGTGCTTTTCGTCAGCGTGAAAGTGTAGGTGGTACCACTATTCTGGATAGTCGCTTTATCGGCTTGAACATGTGTCTGCACCAGCCAGCGCCGTGCTTTATTATTAAATGGCAACTCGGTATGTTTCCGCAACAAGCTCTGTCCGGTTGCAGCAGGAGTTACCCTGGTAGATAAAATTGTCTGATCATCAATACGGAAACCGGCGACCGCAACGGTTGCTCCGATTTCGGGTAATGCTGGTCTGTCTATAGACTGAATAATACTTTGTCCGTTGATGCTGAAACTATAAGTATGTGGTTCAACCGATTCGACTCTGCCGATGACCTCATGGCGCAGGTTAATTATCTGTGCTTCTGTGTGCTGGTTAGCATCAGTGGTAAGTATTTCGACTACATCACCAATTTCCAGTTGCTGAGCGGCAGCAGTTTTACCATCGATGGTGAAATCTGTATCGTTATCATATTCAACTTCGATACCGTTAACGAAGATGCTTCCATAACCGGTTATTTCGCCGATGATGCCCGTACCACCCAGGCCACTACCACCGCTATCTGCGACCATGCCGGTGCCGCCAAGACCTATGTCTTTATCTTCATCGTTTGCGGCAGTCATATTTGGCTGGCTCGATACACATGCCGCAATACTGACGATCAGAAATAAAGTTATAAACCGGAATATGTTGCTCATTGATCAGACTCCTTATCTTGTTCAAGCTGTGCCTGATACCAGTAAACACCCAGGCGCATGCGGTGAGTCGCATCGTCCTTATGTTTGTCTGCATCGTAGAGCTTGATAGCCTGTTTGTTTAAATGCTGCAGTAAGTCATCGCCTTTTTTACTGGCAATAGCTTTTAATTTATTTACTGAAGTTTCGGTGAGGGACGCATAATAAACGCTGCGCTCCAGCATGGGTTCGTCTTCTTCGAGTATGTTGTTGACACAGCTTGCTATGTGGTCGTGGACATTATGACCGAGGTAATAAGCCATCTCTTTAAATTCTTTGTTGGTAACAAAAGCGGATTTGTTCAGTACTACATAGTCATCTTTTAGGCGTACGATGTTAAGCCGCAGCCATTCTTCAAGGATAACGCGAGGCCGGACATCTTTATTGACGCTGGATACCAGCTGGTCAAATCCGGCTTCCTTTCCTTTTCCACTCTTTAATAACTGGCTGGGTTTGCCTTTGTTGTCCAGATATTCTGCCATGCTGCTCCATCTTGCGATGATTTCGCCGCTTAGTGAGGCGGAGCTTATGATCGGCTGACTCTGCGTTTCGTTCTGCTGTCGTATGCGTTTGATATCTTTTCGGTGTATGCCGGTAAGAACGAAAATTCGGCTGTCGCTGGGTTTTTTATCATCCAGTGAGAATTGTTCATCTGCCACTTCTACATAGAGTTCTTTCATCAACTCACGAAACTGGGGAAAGGTGATGCCTTTCTCTATCAACAGGCGAATTAACGGCTTGCATAGCATGTTTACTGCTTTGACAAGGGCGGCCTGTGTTTTGTTGTATCCGTTTTGGCTCATTTATATGTCTGCTCTTCTGTTCTTAGCGGGGTAGCTTTGTATCTCTTAAATTGATGACTTAGGTCACGTCTTCGTAGGATTATAGCTTGACGTGGGAAATATTACCACATATTATTACACGTGGGAATATATCCCACTAAATGATTACCAAATAGTAACAATTATCAAATAACAGAGTGATTTATGAATAATTCTAATTTGAGCAGGACGATCGAGTGCCTGACAAGTAAAAATAAAAGACAAATAGCAGCCATCTGTTTCGGTGGTGTACTGATTATGGGGCTGAGCGGATGTAATGAAGAAACGGCAACTGATGAAGCAGTATTAAGTGCAGAGACTTCAGCGCTGATTAACCCGACTGATCTTGCACAACGACAGACGGTAGATAAGAATCATGGTCCCTACGGTTATCGTCAGCCTGGTTATGTGAATCAGGATGCGTACATTACCGAAAATGTGGAAGGTGTAGAAAATCTGGCCTACTACGGTGACTGGGATAATAACGTTGTTCAGATCATCGATATCGATAACATGAAATTGTTAAGGACTGTAAGTACTGGTGACGGCCCTTATGGTATCGACCAGCAAGGACCAAACAAGGCCTATGCGCTGACTCGAAGGACCGAATCGATGACCGTAGTCGATAATTATACCCTTGATTATGACGGTCAGATTGATTTACAGCACAAGCCACGTTCGACTAACTTTAATGCCAACACGCTGCTGTCGTTAGTTTCTGGCGGTGATAAAGCCATGACCAGTATCATCCGTACCGATATGGATAAGGTAACTAAAGTCGTCGGTGAAAACGTATTAACGACGCCTCATGATTTTGGTGGTTCTTTATCTACCGGGCATCCATTGTGGATCAGTGATCATCATTTCTTCATGATAGATCGTGCAGGGCGCCAGATACAGTTATGGAATCGAGATGGAGATATGCTGGCATCACTTGATACAGTGACCTCTATTCACCATATCTTTCAGCCACCTGCATCAACACTTGAGTTTGGCGAGAAAAATGTCTTTTATGCAGTAATTGAGGGCAACCAGGATGAACAGGTTTCTCCGGGAATCATTCGCTTCAGCATCGTTCACAATTCTTTAAAGCAAACAGCCCAGGTCGATCTGCATGGTTTTGATCCTGAAAATCTCGACATAAGCACCATGGGCTCACATCACGCTACTTTTCATCCAGACGGTAAGTTTATCTATATAGGCTCTGCTGAAGGCCATGTGTTTGTAGTAGACAAAGCTTCTATGGAAGTTTTAGCAATGGTTGATGCAGGGACTGGAGCAGGCCATACCACTTTTCTGCCAATGCGTGACCAGGCCATCATCACTAATCATAACTCAACCTATATGACGGTTATTGATACGGTTAACCATAAGTTTGTGAGAAATGTTGAAGTTGCCAAGGACGCTTCTCCGGATTACAAGTCACAGGCACATACCTCGGGTGTAAGTCTCGATATGAAGTATTTCTACAGTGCGGCCAGTCATGATGGGGATTTCTTCAGGATCGACCTGGATAGCTGGGAAGTCACTAAACTTGAAATTGGCGGTAACTTGTTAATGGGTAGTTTCGTGTGGAATGGTGAAGGTGTAAATATGTAATCAGGCGCTATCATTTAGCACGGATAAAGGCAGGGTGATCGTAAGATCATCCTGCCTTTTTTAATGTTTTTTCTATAGGCAGAAATAAATTGATCTCTATCAACTTTAAACACGATAAAGTATTAGAAACAAGATTTTCGTGTGATATGTTCTTGACGTGGGAATAAATCCCACGCATAATGATGGCACGTGGGAAATAAACCCACATTAAAATAAGCAGAGGAAGAAGATGAGAACATTCAATAAATTATCAATTTTTGGCATAACCGTACTAATGGCAGCATCTATAGGAGCTGCAAGGGCAGATGAAGGTGACGTAACGCAAACACGTACACAGGAACGTACTCGTATGGAGTTTAACCTGCAGACACCTACTGCCGATTTTGGTCAGGCACAGAACCGTGAAGAACATACGGTAATGAATCAAAACCAGAACCAATACCAGTACAAGTATCAGCACCAGAATAAGTATCAAAACAAGTACCAAAATGGTGGTTCAGGCTCTGCTGATTCTTCAATGAAGAGCGCGAACAGAGAAGGCAGTACCTGGCAAGGCAATAATACGGCCAGCAGCAGGGATCGTATGAGCGCAACCAACCGGCACATGCAGGGAAGTTCTGCGGCAGGTTCTATGA
Source organism: Pseudomonadota bacterium (assembly GCA_015222965.1). Taxonomy (GTDB): domain Bacteria; phylum Pseudomonadota; class Gammaproteobacteria; order SZUA-229; family SZUA-229. The sequence goes on from JADFWF010000027.1 coordinate 4,224, forward strand.
ATCGCCAGAGCGCAGCTAGCCGTTCTACGGGTGGCGGTCGCCGTTAAAGACTTAATGCTGGCGTCAGTTGTTATCTTTTCCCCTCATGAATGATGCAACTGAACCAAGACTCGCCAG
>JADFWF010000219.1 GCA_015222965.1 Pseudomonadota bacterium
CATCGGCCGCAGAACACATAATGGAATCGATCAGCATCGCATAATCGCAAGCCCATCCATCGACGTGATTAAACTATTTCGCCTTACAGATCTCTGGCCCGACTTTAGCCGAAGACCTGTTTTTAAATTTATCTCAAAACGAAGCGGCCCTTTTGATGGCACGGTAACCCTGACCCGTGACCGCGTCTACATCATACCAACAAAAGCCGGTCTGATTTTTTCACTGTTACTGTTAACCTTGTTGATCGGATCCATCAATTATGAAAAAAGCCTGGGATTCGTTTTAACTTTTTTATTAACCGGAATCGGCAATACTTTATTACTATCAACCTGGCGAAATATCGCAGGGCTTGAATTGAGGAGCAGTGACAGTCTGCCGGTATTTGCTGGCGAGCACGCAACTTTCAGCGTACAGCTGGTCAATCAACAATTAATAGACAGGTATTCGATCGCCATAGGTCAGCAAGGGATCGAACAGGATATCGTCGACTGCGCTGCCAGTAGCAAGCAGATGATTAATTTCGAAGTGGCAACGGTAAAGCGCGGCATATTACAGGCAGGGCGCTTTCGTCTCTACAGCGAATTCCCCTCTGGATTATTTATCGCATGGACGTGGGCTGACCTGTCCATGTCATGCATCGTATACCCGGCACCAGAAAAAAATATCGATCTACCGATCTTCGACCAAAGCGGCAGTGGCGATACAGACTCATCAGGCCAGGGACTTGAAAATTTTAGTCATCTCAGAAAATATCAGCATGGTGACAATATCAGCCGTATCTCATGGAAGACCGCAGCAAAAAATGACGAGTTATACAGTAAAGAATTTATCGGCTCAAAACCGGTAACACACTGGATCAACTGGGGAGACATCCCTGCGCGTGATACCGAACAGCGATTATCCATCATGACAGCACTGATCATGCATGCTGAAAAACACCACCAGTGTTACGGTATAAAACTTCCAGAAAAACAGATCACACCCGACAGCGGCAACAAACACTACCATAAATGCCTGACTGCCCTTGCCCTGCATAAATAATCTGGCCTTACATAAATAACATAGTGAAAAACTTCCCCGTCAAACCTGATAAGAACATCATGCTGTCACTGCTGGTCGGGATACATCTGTCTGCCCTGCCCCAGTATGGCGGCATGCCGCTATCGATCGTATCGCTCATAGCAGCGCTAAGCCTGTGGCAGTTCTACATCATACGGCAGCAAAAGAATAATCCAGGAAAACTGGCTCTGACACTCATCATCTTTATTTCCAGCGCAACCGTACTGTATGCATACGGCCATATATTTGGCCAGAAGCCAGGTATCGCACTGGTAATACTGATGACCACGCTCAAGCTATTCGAAACGAAAACCACCAGGGACTGCTACATCATTATTTACTGCGCATTTTTTATTATCGCCAGTAACTTTTTTCACTCACAATCGGTCTGGCTTATCTTCTATGTGTTCATGATCGTAGTGATCCTGGTCGCCATATTGATAGACCTGAGCGACCGGCTAAATACTGTGTCACTGAAAAACCGCCTGACCATGTCAACACGGTTTGTTTTTTATGCGATGCCTCTGATGCTGGTTCTATTTGTTTTATTTCCACGGATACCAGGATCATTGTGGGGCATACCGGATGATGCCTATTCGACCGGGAGCGGGTTAAGTGATGAGATGTCTCCCGGCAGTATCAATAAACTGATCAGCTCCTATGCGATTGCCTTTCGCGTCAAATTTGAAAATAATATTCCTCGACATAACCAGCTTTACTGGCGCGGCACCGTTTTGTCTTCCTATGATGGAAAGACCTGGAGGCAGGACTTTTCACCTCGTTCCGCACAGGCTAATTTACGATACGATGAAAACGATGATAATACTTTTCATTACACGGTCACCCTGGAACCAACAAACCTGAACTGGCTACTGAGTCTTGAACAGCCAGAGGCTTACAGGAAGCCTGAAAGCGGCCAGCAATACGATGTTAATCGTGAAGCGATGCTGACCACGAGCAATAAAATAATCAACGTCATTAACTACACAGTCACTTCAAATACTGGCGCGCGCAATGAAGCGCTGTTTGCGCAGGAGAGTTATAGGAATCGCTTGCTACCCGTTAACAAAAATCAGAGAACAGTAGCGCTTGCCAGAGAATTGTTTCGATCATCCGGTGGCGACACACAGCGATATATAAACACTGTACTCGCCCACTTTAATACTAACGATTTCGTCTATACATTAAATCCGGATCTGCTTGGCTCAGATGCCATGGATGATTTTTTATTTAACAGCCGTCGCGGCTTTTGTGAACATTATGCCAGTGCCTTTACCTACCTGATGCGCGCAGCAGGTATCCCTGCTCGTGTCGTCGTCGGCTACCAGGGTGGCAAAATGAATCCGCTGGATGACTATATGATCGTCCGCCAGTCTGATGCACACGCATGGTCTGAAGTCTGGCTCAACGGTCACTGGCAACGCATAGATCCTACTTCTGCAGTTTCACCCGATCGTATCGAGCTGGGCATATTAAACGCCGGGCTTGAGAATAACAGGCTACCCATCATACTGGTATCAAACAGTACCTTGCTTAAAAATATGGCGTATTTATATGACAGCTTTCAGAACAACTGGAACCAGTGGGTTATCGGTTTTGATCACAAAAAACAAAATGACTTATTGCGATCACTCGGTTTAAAAGACGCGAGCGTCTCCAACCTGATTTTGCTACTCGTCCTTTTTATATCGATCTCAGTCGCCATAGTCAGCTGGTTTTTATTTACCCATAATGCCATCGAAAAAGATCGGATACAGCATTACTACAACCTGTTCTCGATTAAACTAAAACGTCATGGTCTGCAACGAAAACTGAATGAGGGGCCGTTAGATTACGAGAGTCGTCTATACCAGGAACTGACACTGACAAAAGATTCGAGAGAAGACGCTGCTTTTATTTTTAAAGCTTACCGCTCCTTACATTACGGCAATCAAAATAATAAAAAATTAATACAACGTTACATTAAAAAAATAAAATCATTTAAGCTTCGCCAGATAAAATGATGCGGCAAAAAGACAGAGTTATAACTTAGCACTATTCTCATCAACAAAGTTTCGTAAAAATGAAAGCGGCTTCGCCCCACTAAACCGTGCTACTTCATTACCATCGATTATCATCAACACTGTGGGGAACCCTCTGACCTGGTAACGACCAGCCAGCTTCATGTTTTCATCTTCATCCACTTCAACTTTCGCGAGTGCTATACGTCCTTCATTCTCTTCAACCAGCATTTTCAATGCCGGCGCAATGACCAGGCAGGGTGAACACCATTCTGCCCATAGATCAACCAGCACAGGCTTTACTTTTGACGCCTGGATCACCAGCTCATCAAATTGATCCAGGTTTACATCAAATATCAAATCATTTTTCTGCAACACATCTTTACCATCTAACGAATTTAAAA
>JADFWF010000220.1 GCA_015222965.1 Pseudomonadota bacterium
AAGAATCAGATGCATGATGATGATGTCAAAACTTTCATCTTCGAACGGCAGCGCCTGACTGTCTGCAACTTGAAAGCTGATATCCAGCGATTCATCTGTGCTGTACAGAGATGCACGTTTTTCTGCGCGTCTTAACATGGCTGGTGTAATGTCAGTGCCGATGTAACAGGCGTCCGTGGGAAGAAACGGGATGTCGAGACCACTGCCGATGCCATTGATCAGTATCTCTTTATTGTCTGTTTCTGTAATACGTGAAAGACTTTTTTCTCGATAGAAATCAAGTGGGCCGGAAACAAGAGAATCGTAGATCGGTGCCAGTATTGTGTAGCTGTGTTTTAATGCCATCTGATGATCAAATGAAAGTGGTCAGATAAGTTTTTAATAAAGATGTGTTAATGCAGTGTGTTGGGCACAGTTAATTGAAACTCTGGTATGTTCGCGTCGAACTTTTCACCGGTATCAGTGAGCATCTGGTAGCTGCCGTGCATGGTTCCAAAGGGTGTGTTCATGAATGTGCCTGATGTATATTGGAACCCTTCGCCTGGCTGCAGATGTGGTTGCTCGCCAATAACACCATCACCTTTAACTTCCTGTACCAGTCCGTCACCATCGGTAATTATCCAGTGCCGGGTGAGTAACTTGGCAGGCGCAGAGCCGTTATTGCGAATCGTGACAGTATATGAAAATACATAATGATTATTTGTAGGGTCTGATTGGTCAGCGATGTATACCGGCTGGACCTGCACGTCAATTTTATTCATAGCTGTATCCCCCTTAATTTCGACTCAGGATGATTGATAATTATAACACCGTGTATAACATCTATTTACTTAACTGATAAAAGGGTAATGTTTTGTTTTTCAGTGAGTTAGCTGATGAAATCTGTTCTGCTATGAGAGTGTTTTATATAGGTTGACGAAATCATCTATGGATAATTCTTCTGCGCGCTGACCGGGTAGCAGACCTGCCTGTTCGATCTGTTGTGTAGAGCATAGATCTTTAAGGGTGTTTTTTAAGGTCTTGCGCCGTTGAGAAAATGCCTGTCTGACGAGGTTTTCATATTTTGAGAAATCAGTGACTTGTTTCTCGAACTGAGCTTTAGGCTGTAACCGTAAGATAGCAGAGTTAACTTTAGGTGCAGGCTGAAAAGCATATGGTGGTACTTCAAATAGTGACTGTGCCTCACAGAATGTTTGTAACATAACGCTGAGCCGTCCATAATTTTTGACGCCAGGTGTTGCCACGATGCGGTCAACGACTTCCTTCTGCAGCATGAAGTGCATGTCCTGTATTAGATCTCTGTTTTTTAGCAGTAAAAATAATACCGGTGTTGAAATGTTATAAGGCAGGTTGCCAACGATCCTCAGTTTTTTTTCAGACCCGTTTTTATCAACAGAAACGTGTTGTGAGTAAAATTCCTGAAAGTTAAATTTTAGGACATCGCATTCATTTACGAAAAGTTTGTCCTTATTGGTGGCGTCTGAAAATACACAGTTCTTGATAAGTTTTGGAATGATGTCACGATCAAGTTCGATGACATTTATTTTATCAAGCCGGGCTAACAGTGGTTTAGTCATTGCGCCCAGTCCGGGGCCTATCTCTACCATCAGATCGTCATGTTGTGGATGGATGCTGTCAACGATGTGATTGATGATAGAAGTATCAACCAGAAAGTTTTGCCCAAAGCGTTTTTTTGCGTAGTGCATTTTAAGAGCAATGAATAATGAATAATGAATAGTGAATAATAAAAAACTGTAAAAGTTTTCTTTTTGTTGTTTTACTTTGGCTGTTGGTTTTAAAATTCATTATTCATTATTCATTATTCATTATTCATTATTCATTATTCACTAGCTACAGTATTCTATCGCCATTTTGATGGCTTCGTGCAGACTGCTGTCACTGGCTTTGCCGGTGCCGGCGAGATCCAGTGCGGTACCGTGATCGACAGAGGTACGTATAAACGGCAGTCCTAATGTTATATTTACAGCCTTACCAAAACCGCTGTATTTAAGCACGGGCAAACCCTGGTCATGATACATGGCGAGAACGGCGTCCGCATGTTCCAGATATTTTGGCGTGAACAAAGTGTCTGCGGGCAGTGGTCCAACCAGATCCATGTCCTGTTGTTTTAGTTTTTCGATGACCGGGGTGATTGTGTTTATCTCTTCATCACCGAGATTTCCATCTTCACCTGCATGCGGGTTTAAACCGCAGACCAGGATTTTTGGTTTCTGTATGCCCGCTTGCTGCTTTAGAAACTTATCCAGAGTGATAAGTACGTCACTGAGAGATTCCCGGGTAATGGCGTCACTGATATCTTTTAGAGGCAGGTGTGTTGTCGCCAGTGCTACCCGTAAACTTTTAGTGGCTAACATCATAACCGGGGTGGAATCGGTTTTATCAGCGAGGTATTCAGTATGACCGGTAAAAGCAAAACCTGCCTGATTGATAATGCTTTTTTGTACAGGACCGGTGACCATGGCATTCACTTTTTTCTGCAGGCATAAGTCATGTGCAAGGTCGAGCATCTTTAACACATAATCACTGTTGTCAGGGTCTAGTGATCCCGCCTGACATTTAGCACTTAACGTGAGCGGGATAATGTTTAGGCTGCCAGCTTGATAATGATCGGATGGTCCTCCTATATCTTTATGGATCTGTACCTGTATATCAGTGCCTAGTTGATCCGCGCGCTGGCTGATTAATTCAGGGTCTGCGATCACATACAGTTCAGCATCAGCGAAAGTCGATGATGCTGGAAGCGCAAGACAGATGTCAGGACCGATACCCGCCGGTTCACCTGAGGTGATAACAATTTTAATTTTTGGTTTTATGTCTGATGTCGCCATTATCTGTAAACGGTAATCGAAGCTGGTGTAGCAGCCTGTCTAGCTGTCTTTTTCGATAAATTCGACATAAGCCTCATCCCGGATGCGACGGAGCCAGAGACGTAGTTCTTCATCAATCTTTCGCTTTTTAATCGAGTTGCGAGCCAGGTTTTCCTTGTTGGTTTTTCCCTGGTCGTGTTGGCGGCGTTCAAGGACTTCGAGTATGTGCCAGCCGAAAGGTGTTTTAAAAGGTTCTGATATCTGCCCGATATCCAGACTGTTGGCTACGTTTTCGAACGTTGGGGTAAATTCTCCAGGTCCGAACCAGCCCAGGTCGCCACCTTTGATTTTTGAGCCAGGGTCTTCTGAATATTCACTGGCAAGTTCTGCAAAACTTTTTCCATTTTCTATTTTTTTCTTTAGATCCAGCAATGTTTGACGTGCCTGATCATCACTGATCTCACTGCTGGTACGGATCAAGATATGTCTGGCGTTTGTCTGTTGTACCATGACCTGATCGTTTGAACTGCTTACCAGTTGCAGTAGATGAAAACCGCTGGCACTTTTAACGGGTTTTGAGGTCTCGCCAGAACTTAAACTTCTGATCGCATCGACGAAAAGCTGGGGCAGTTCATTTGCTTTACGGCTTCCGAGGTCGCCACCTTTCAGCGCGTTTCGGCCGCTGGAATATTTGATAGCCATATCTTCAAACTCTGAGCCGGAAGTGATTTTTCTATAGACAGAATCAGCTTGTTGTCTAGCGCTATCGATGTCTTCAGGTGATGCGGTCTCCGGTGTTGCGATCAGGATATGGCGAATGTGATAAGTTACATTGGATGTGTCGCCAGTTTCATTCTGTTCGATGAATTGCTGCACTTCCTGGTCCGAAACGTTAATTTTGCTGGCGACGAGACGTTGTTGAAGCTGGTTGATGATGAGCTCGTTACGCGTCTGTTCCCGGAAACGGGCATAACTGAGACCTTCTGATTCGATAGTGGCTCGAAAGTCATCGAGCGTCATCTTATTGGTTTTTGCCAGCTGTTCCAGCATGCGATTTAACATCAGGTCATCAACGGTGATGCCGAACTGTTTTGCCTGTTGCAACTGGATGGTGTCACGGATTATTCTTTCCAGGACCTGTTTCCTGAGAGTCTTGGGTTCGATGCGTGAAAGCTGGCTAAGCTCCAGTTGTTTTCTGAAGTCATTGACCCTGTTGTCCAGTGTGGTCTGAGTAATTACATCTTCATTAACCACGACAACGATATGGTCCAGTGGTTTTAAATCTGCGTGAGACGGACCGGATAAGAAGCAAAATAATAGTGCTAATAAGGTTAGCGTGCGAGTCTTAGTGTTCATAGTGCGGTATATTGAGTACTGCCTGTTAGTTATTGGAAAGGATCAGTGTAACCGTAAATTGATTGTTCCAGAGTCGACCTGGTTCTGCTGCCAGATAAACTACCCAGACCTTTGAAGACGAATTGTACCAGTATTGAGTCATCATAAGAATCGTTGACGGTGGTAGAATTTTGTAAACGCCGCTGTGCTAATAGTTGTATCGACCAGCAGCAGCTGTCATAGGCCAAACCTATGATGGTGTCGACGCCTTTGTCGTCTTTCAGGGAATAGTTCCAGCGTGCGATACCACTGTAGTTGTTGTTAATTGCATAGACAAGTGAAGTGTCTGTCTGTTCAATATCAATGGCATCGCTGTCTTTTATCAGGTGTTTGCGGTAGCCGATATTGAACAGGTGCCTGGCGTCAGACCTATAATGCAGGAAATAGTTGTCCTGTGACAGCTTGTTTCTAGATGGGTCCCATTGCAGATATATGCTGCTCTCCCAGTTGCCCCAGTTGGTATCAAGTTCGGCAATGATGTCTGACTGTTTTTCTGTGTCGACGCCACCATTGAGTGAGACCTTTCTGTCTTCAAAATAATATATCTGGCCAATGCTGGCGCGTACAAATTCGTTGCCCGTATCTGGATTTAGTATCCGGCTGGTTAAGGCAAATGTCAGTTGATTGGCGTCACCGATACGGTCGCCACCAACAAAGCGGTTGTCACGGAATAACTGTGCGACACTGAATGTAGGGATGCTGGTATCGAACAGCGGTATATTGCTTTGCTCTTCGAATGGCACGTTCAGATAATATAAACGCGGCTCCAGCGTATGTTGATAACCATTGTTAAGCGGACGCTCGAAAAACAACCCGGCGTCGATGCTGCTAATCGGCAGGTTGCGATTTTCAACGGCCTGGGATGTGCCAGACTGTGTGCCGACATCATATTGCGTGTGACTGAATTTGACGGCGGGGTCGACAAACCATGCTGCTCCGCTAAGTGGCAAGCGCAGACCAGGGCGTACGGTTATGCGACTGCCTGTCGTTTTAGTGTCATCATCATGAGTGAAGTCGACGTACTCCGAGTCAAGCGTAAAAAGTATAGTGCTACTGGCTATTTCCTGATCGCCGGCAAATGTCAGTTGCGGCAATCTTTCATAAGGCCGGTCGCTTAACGGGGAGCTCTCATCGATTGTTTTTATGTTTTGCACCATGGCTTTCAGGTGCCAGTTGCTTATGTCATAGTTTAA
>JADFWF010000001.1 GCA_015222965.1 Pseudomonadota bacterium
AGGAACTTGCCGTTTGGCCATGCAACACCTTCAGAAACAACAACAGTACAGTAACCGAATTTTTTAACTTTTTCGTTTACGTTTTTCAGAAATTTACCCTGATTGAATTTTACTTCAGGGAACAATACAACGATTGGGATTTCGTGATCATCTGTAGATGCCATTGCACCAGCAGCTGCGATCCAGCCTGCGTGACGGCCCATAACTTCAAGTACGAATACTTTGGTTGAAGTCTTGCACATAGAAGCTACGTCGTAACTTGCTTCCAATGTTGAAACTGCGATGTATTTAGCAACTGAACCAAAACCCGGGCAGTTATCAGTAATAGGCAGATCGTTATCAACAGTTTTAGGTACGTGTACTGCAGTGATAGGGTAGCCCATCTTCTTACCGATCTGAGATATCTTCAAACAAGTATCAGCAGAGTCACCGCCGCCGTTGTAGAAGAAGTAACCGATGTTGTGAGCTTTGAATACTTCGATCAGACGTTCGTATTCTGCTTTGTTGTCTTCAAGACTTTTCAGTTTGAAACGACATGAACCAAAAGCACCCGATGGTGTGCTGCGTAAACCAGCGATGGTTGTTTTTGTTTCTTTGCTGGTATCAATGAGTTCTTCGGTCAAAGCACCGATGATGCCGCTAGCGCCGGCATAAACTTTTCCGATTTTATCTTTATGGTTACGTGCTGTTTCGATCACACCGCAAGCTGATGCATTGATCACTGCAGTTACACCGCCAGACTGTGCATAAAACGCATTCATTTTTTTGCTCATAATAATCCTCAGAGGTTATATTTTGATTTTTAATATTTATTGTTTATTTGTTATCGACTTTTTCGGCTTGTTGTCGCAGATCGGTTTCTTTATCGGCATGTACCTGTAATAAGGTAGTAACGCAATCAGCGATCTCATCAAATTCTGTTTTACCGGTGCCGTATTGCTGGTAGCCCCTGTAATAAAACTGGCTGCGATAAGTGCGCTCGCCGACTTTAACGATGATGAAACTGGTCTCACCCACCTGCCAGAACAATGCCGGACATGTCGTTAATTCACGGTCATGCGGATACAGTTTTATTTCGACATCAGCCAGCTGTATCTCAACATCCTGATCGGGCCAACGTTGCTTTAATGTCGAGCTAACTGCCCATTCTTCAGTATCAGTAATATCTTTAATTGTTGACATTAAGACTGGACCTGGATTCTTTCTCGGGTGGCGAGAATACCTTAAAATGGTTTAAATTTCAGCTCTTTAACGGCCATGTATCCCTAAATAGTAGGTTTATTAGCGTCTCTTAATATATATGCGCTAATGCAGGGCATTCATGTTTTCAACACCGTGTTTCAGCTCATCTGCAGTCGCGTCGCGGACTTCTTTTACGGTGATATTGTAGGTGATGGACTTGCCGGCAAAGGGGTGATTACCATCAACGGTTAATTTTCCATCTTCGATAGCAGTGACACGGAAGATCTTGCTTTCGCCCTGGTCATTTTGAAATTCGACTTCTGCGCCGATGGAATGAAATTGCGGAGGTACGTTGTTGATGTCGTCAGAGAAAGTGAGCTCAGGCTGATGTGCACCAAAACCTTCTTCAGGGTCTAATGTGACATGAACCAGATCGCCTACTTCATGACCATCGAGGGCGATTTCGATCTTTTCGATCACCTGGCTTTTTGCCCCCTGAATGTACTGGATGGGCATATCGATGCGCTCCAGGATATTGTCATCATCATCGGTGATGGTGTAGACGAGAGAAACAAACTTGTTATGGGTGATCTTATCTGACATGGATTCGTTGTTGGGCTGAGAAATAAAGCGCGCATTTTACACCCTTCTACAGCTGTTTGCAGGTGGCTAAAGTGGGTGGTTTATGTGGTTTTAGCGATATTCTGGCCTAAAAATGTGCCCGGATTATATTAGAAAGGTATAATAGGCGGGTACTTTCAACAGGTGATTTTTATGGAATCTAGTGGTGGTTGCGCAGCGAGTGAACCGTTTGCCTTGCGGGTTTTGGGTGACAGCATGTTGCCTGAGTTTGCTGAGGGCGCGGTGATTATTATCGATCCTGCGGGGGCAATCCGAGATGGCTGTTATGTGATGGCTGAGGTCAATGATGAGTATATATTCCGCCAGCTTCGCATTGTCGAAAATAAATATTATCTGCAGCCGTTGAATGATTTATACGATACGGTTGAGATTCCGGGGCAGGATGTGATTCAGGGGGTTATTACGCAGAAGGCGGGTAGGCGGCGTAAGGATCACAAGCATTACGGGAAAGACTAATCTCTGTTGTTTTCGTAGGAGCGGAATTTTCTCATTCCGCGATTTCTTTTTTATTTCACCTGTAGGCGTGATTAAATCGTCTGGAACGATTTGAGTGTTAGCCCTGCAAGGGTGAGGCATATGGACATGCCGAATAATTCATTCGCACGAGCGTGCCGGGTTCATACTCCTTTCTATTTACTTGATACTTTTAGTTAGGCATTGTGGGTCTCGCCCCACTGGCGAGGCACTTTTTTGCTACAGCCCAAAAGAGTGCCTCGCCCGCGGTGCGATGAC
>JADFWF010000221.1 GCA_015222965.1 Pseudomonadota bacterium
AGAAAAGTAACCAAAAGAATGCCGCCACGCTAGCTGCGCCCCTAAAAAGCAGGGGTACCCATTTAGCCAGTGCCATTATCATGCTGCACCAGAACTCGCAAAGAACGCTCAGACATGCTGGCACAGAAAGCCCATGATAATGGCACTGGCTAAATGGCTTGCTAAAGTGGACTGAAGGTCAAAGTCAAAAACGGTGTTCTTTCGTAGGTCGGCCATAATTATCAAACAGGGGTTTTTTCGTTCCCGGCGTTTTTGTTGGCCATTGCCTGCAATGTCCCTTATGCAGGCCTACAAATTCAAATCATTTTTTTCCTGCGTTTTGTTTTTAGCCTTTTCGCTTTTGACTTTACCTCGCATTAGCCAAGCCATTGAGGCATAACGGGTAACATGAGCTTTCTGCGCCAGCATGTCTGAGCCCACAGCTTTTTGTGGGTGAGTTCTGGCGCAGCATGTTACCCGTTATGTCTCAATGGGAACCCCTGTGCCTTTTGCAGGGGCGCCCGGCGTAGCGACAGCCTTTTTTGGGTACTTCCTAGTTAAATTAATTTGGGACTGCAGAAAAAAAGTGCCTCGCCCGCGGTGCGAATACCGCAAAGCCTAACTAAACACCAACAGTAACTATTACTCAACCCACCCCAAACTCAAACAATACAAGATAAGCCTAAATCGCGGAATGAGAAAAATCCGCTCCTACAGGTGAGAGCATCACTCACAGCCCTGGAAACAAAATAACAAATTAGGCGTAAACTGTAGATGGTAAAATTTCAAGTCCAACTGCTGAAGTACGGAAACGAAATAACAAAAAGACCACGCAAATAAAAATCATGACCAATCCCTACAAGCCAATAGCCTGCTCACTGCATGATGAATACGAAATCGCCATCATGCACAAGAAACATCTGAGCATCAAATGGACAGATGATGATGGGCAATATACAGAGAACGTTTTACCAATAGATATCGTGGTGAAAAACAAAGAAGAGTATTTGGTAGCTCGTACTGAGGATAATAAAGAATTTCGCTTGAGGCTGGATAAGATCACTTTACTGGAAATCTGAACCCGGATCACATATTTGACTGCCACCATTCCGGCAAAGCTGCGATCGAGTTAAGTATTGCATCAGGTGAGATACCCAGTTCAAGATCTGATCGTGAAAACTTTCCCGTACGAACCTGTATAGCTTTTAATCCCGCCTTCTGCGATGCTTCTATATCACCCCGGATATCGTCACCGATCATCATGATATTATCTTCATCTCTGAGCATGACGGCGGCTGCCTGAAAAAATTCTTTTGCAGGTTTTCCGGTGACTATGGAGTTAATGCCTGTTGCGTATTCGAATGCTTTTATCATGGGACCAACATCTAGTTGCAAACCGGATGTAGTTCGCCAGTAGCGTGTCATGCCGAGTGCCACAAGTTTTGCTTGCGGGTTATCGATTAAAGTTCGGAAGACCTGGTTCATGATATCAAAGGTCCACTGCTCACCAAGATCACCGATGACTACAGCGTCGACACTGCTGCTTTTATTGTTGACTAAATTAAAGTCAGAGAACTCTGCTTTGGTTGTCTCAGGAACAAAGAGAGCAATGTTTTTTAAGTTGTTGGCCTGTAACCATTGAATGGCAGCAACGGGTGGCGTTAGGAAATTTTCAGGTTTCGACTGGATGCCAAAATCTGAAAGTTTTTTAACAAGTTCCTGGCGCGATTTGGAGGTGGTGTTTGTCAGGAACAGGTAAGGGATGTTGTTTTCATTAAACCAGTTGACAGTCTCTGCAGCGCCATCGATAGGCTTGTCGCTCTCATACAAAACACCGTCAAGATCGAAGAGTATGGCTGGCATAAATTACTCCTGTAATGAAAATTATTGTACTGCCGAGGACGATTAAAGGCAATGATTTCTTCTGATTAAAACCTTATGAAGTTTCTCTAAGTTGTTAAATATACAGGGATTGTCTCTGTTGATTAATGTTGAGATTGTTTGTTACATATGTCTTCTAACTTTTTAATGATTCTGTCGTCATCATCATATGTTATTTCAATAACTTTTCTGGATGATGTGGCTCCGCTTGTAATATTGATAGAGCCTTTTGGCAGGTCGAGTGTTTTTTCCAGGACTTTTATGATCGCTTTATTGGCTTTGCCTTTTTCTGGCGGCGCTTTAACTTTTACTTTGAGAGTATCTTTTAGGGCACCTCTGGTTAAGTATCATAATTTCTGGCGATGCCCAAAAGCCAGGATCAAGGCATTACTTTGAAAGCATGCTTACTGCATGGTAAAAAGTAATAACGCAGAGCATGGCTTTTGGGCATCGCCCCGCAGGGCGAGCATTTAAGCGCACATCTTCCGCGTTATGCTTCTTATGAATGCAATAAGCATTCATCGCGAACCATGCCTTGAATCTGTAAGCTTAAATGCCCGCAGAATTTATGATACTTAACCAGAGGTGCCCTAACCAACCCGCGATACAGTCTTTTGACGATGCAGGGATAACTTTGATATTCAGTTTCATTAAGACATTGCGGGTTAAGTTTCATCTACACGATGCCAGTTTCCCTCATCGCGGGTAACTTCATATTTGGCCCATCGCGAAAATTCGTTTTTTGTCATCACACCTGAGCTGCGCCTGTTACTGCCGGCTATGATCTTATAGATGAGTTTTTCTTCGCCAGAATTCTTGGTTTCAGCCCAGTCTACGATCTGGCGCACAGCCCAAAGATCACCGTGTTCACCATTGCTGTAATAATGGCCATGTTTCAGGTTCTGGTATTGAATATCTGCCCTGTTATGACGATGTGTAACAAGCTCATAAATCTTCAGCAGGTCATTTTCTGAAATATCGATGAAGGATTCAAATTCGCTGAGTGCATAAACAAAATCCTCATGTGTGATTGCGCCATATGTTTCGGTTGATATTGTTTTATTGGCAGCAGCGTGTTTTTGAGCAAGGTAGACCGGGTAACGCCGCCATTTAAAAAAGTAATTAAAGGCGATAGCGACACTGATTATTGCGATCACGTTGATCAGCACGGGGGTTAATATGAATTGATAGCCAAGCTCATGTACCGCGCTGCTGCCGACGACAGCGGACAAAGCAGTGGCGCCGCCGGGTGGGTGTATACAATGAAAGTAATACATTGCGCTGACGGCTAAACCGACAGCAAGAGGCGCTGCAAAGAATATATCGGGAATAAATTTAGCACAGGTAACGCCGATTACCGCTGAGAGAAGGTGACCTCCTATGAGTGACCAGGGCTGCGAGAGCGGACCGTGAGGTACAGCAAATAACAGTACTGCCGACGCCCCCATCGAAGCGACGATCAGATAAAGTGAAGTGCCCTGTACAAAAAATGAGCTGCTGTAAAAGACCAGGAAAATACCTAAAAATGCACCCAGGCCAGAAACAAGTTTTTCGGTATGGCCGACACGATAACGTTCGACTCCGAGGTATTGCAGAATTTTATCTTTCATCGATTATGATTTTGGAAAATCTTTCAAACAGCATCGACCTGACGGGTTGCTTGTTTCACAAGAGCACAGCGAATTTTTTGTTTGTTCAGTAATGAATGATTTAATGTTTTTATTCCGTAGCGCGTGATATTTTGTTACACCGAAGCAATAACAGATAGTTGCATTCACATCACGTGTTTTTTGCCAGACGGTAGTTCTTAATTCGTCTGTATGGATAACACTGTTATCGTTGCCAAAATACACGACATCACACAAGGGGTCTGTACAAAAGTAGTAAGCCTGTTGACCTAATGCGTTAACCCACGGCTGTGAAACATGATGTAGCAGTGTTTTTTGTTTTACACTGTTATATGTTTTGCCATTGACGGGGCACTCATGTGACTTCGGGTAATGTTTCGATGTTTCGTTTTGTGCGCAGCAGTTATCCATGATCAGACCTGTTTAGGTTTCACCTTGCAGCTGTGCAACGACGGCTTCGTTTTCCAGTGTTGAGGTATCGGAAGTAATCTCTTCGCCTGCGGCGATGGTTCTCAATAATCGGCGCATGATTTTGCCGGAACGGGTTTTAGGCAGACCATCTGCAAAACGGATGTCATCAGGTTTTGCGATGGCACCAATTTGTTCACCTACCCAGTTGCGCAGTTCAGCGACCATCTTTTCAGATTCTTCTCCCATGGGACGGTCGCCTTTGCAGATGACAAAAGCAACGATAGCTTCACCTTTTACTTCGTGTGGACGGCCGACGACGGCCGCCTCCACGACAGCTTCGTGGGCAACCAGTGCGGATTCAACTTCCATAGTGCCAAGGCGGTGTCCTGATACGTTCAGTACATCGTCGATGCGGCCCATGATCCAGAAATAACCGTCTTCATCGCGGCGTGCGCTGTCGCCTGCGAGATAATATTTGCCATCGAATTTAGGGAAGTAGGTATCGACATAACGTTCGTCATCACCCCAGATGGTTCTTACCATTGACGGCCATGGCTTTGTGATAACCAGGTAACCGCCCTTGTTGGCTTCGGTGATGGATTCACCATCTTCATTGACAACGTCCACCGCCATGCCCGGTAATGCGAAGGTGCATGAACCCGGTTTGGTCGCAGTGACCCCTGGAATAGGGGTGAGTACATTGGCGCCGGTCTCAGTCTGCCACCAGGTATCAACGATTGGGCAGCGTTCTTTGCCGATGACTGTGTGATACCACATCCACGCTTCGGGGTTAATGGGTTCGCCGACGGTGCCGAGCAAACGCAGTGAAGACAGGTCGTATTTGTTCGGATAGTCATCACCGAACTTCATTAATGCGCGTATCGCAGTTGGTGCAGTGTAGAAAACAGTGACTTTATGTTGCTCGACCATTTTCCAGAAGCGGCCGGCATCGGGTATGACCGGTGCGCCTTCGAACATGAGGATGGTAGTGCCCGCTGCCAGTGGACCATAGGCGACGTAGGTATGGCCGGTAATCCAGCCAACATCTGCGGTACACCAGAAAATATCGTTATCCTGTAGATCGAATACCCACAGGTTGGTCGTCACAGCGTTGAGCAGGTAACCAGCGCTGGAATGCTGGATGCCTTTTGGTTTGCCTGTTGAACCTGATGTATAGAGTAAAAACAGCGGGTCTTCAGCGTTGACCCATTCTGGTACGCACGTTGTATCCTGACCTTCAACGGCATCCGACCACCATGTGTCGCGACCGTCCTGCATATTTATGTCGTGGCCACTGCGTTTTAAAACGATGACATTGTTGATGCTTTTGCAGCCGCTATTCAAGGCTTTATCTGCTGCTTCTTTGAGTTCGACTGTTTTTCCGCCGCGGGTGCCGCCGTCGGCAGTAATCAGCATGACCGCCTGTGCATCATCGATCCTGTCACGCAGAGATTCAGCAGAAAAACCACCAAACACGACCGAATGAATCGCACCGATACGGGCACATGCCTGCATCGCGACTACCGCTTCAGGTACCATCGGCATGTAGATAACGATGCGGTCACCCTTTTTGATACCTTTGGCTTTTAATGCATTGGCAAACTGGCACACGTCATCATGCAGCTGCTGGTAACTGATGTGCAGGGTATCACCAGCTTCACCTTCAAATATGATGGCTGTCTTGTCTGCATTGTTTTCCAGGTGGCGATCGATGCAGTTATAACTGACATTCATGGTGCCATCGGTAAACCATTTGTAATGAGGCGCCGATGAGTCATCCAGTGTTTTTGTAAAAGGTGTGTGCCAGTCGATATGCTGTTTGGCCTGGTCTGCCCAGAAACCTTCATAATCTTCATCAGCCTGTCGATGCAGTGCTTTTAAATCATCAGGTTTTAGACGTGCTTTTGCAGTGAATTCAGCACTCGGTTCAAACAGACGGTTTTCGGTTAAGACAGAATTAATTTCGATACCAGACACGGGCGTTTCCTCTACTTTGTTTGGCTTTAGCATACACTGTGTAAGGTTAAAGTTCTAATGGAAACTGTTGGTTAAATTTGTAATTTTCTGGCATCGCGGAATGAGAAAAAATCCGCTCCTACAGTGAGATGTTTTTGTAGGAGCGGACTGCTTTATTCATAGTAGCCGCATTCCGCGATTGTTCCAGGTTCACACCCGCGGCAGATGAAGCAAACGACCTAAATAATTACACACCTGTTATCACCAGGTACGTTATCAATGTTCCAATTATCCATAGACCATTTCCAGATGTCATCGACATCAGAATCAGCCAGATCCAGGGGTGGGTTTTGACCTAAAAATTCCAGTACTCTGCACATCAGTTTTTCTTTGTTATTAACATCTACTCTGGCAGCGCCTTCAGATTTACTGATCTTATCGCCATTACTATCGACAGCGAGCGGCAGGTGGCAATAAGTAGGTGTCTGATATCCAAGCAGCTGCTGTATGTAAATCTGTCGTGGTGTGGAGTCGAGCAGATCAGAACCGCGGACTATTTCTGTTATATTTTGCATAGCGTCATCGACGACGACAGCTAACTGATAAGCGAATAAACCATCACGGCGTTTGATGACAAAATCGCCACTTTGCCGTGCTATGTTCTGTGATTGTTGCCCCATCACGATGTCGCTAAATTTTATAGTGATGTCTTTGGCCAGTAGACGCAAAGCATGTTCTTCTTCGTCTGGAAATGGCCGATTACGACAAGTGCCTGGGTAAATACTCTTGTTAGAACTTGTCAGCTGTTTACGGGTACAGGTGCAGGGAAATACTAATGACCGGGATATCAGTTGCTGTAATGCGTTTTCGTAGTACTCGGTCTGTTCTGACTGGTAGATGATTTCACCGTCCCATTTAAAACCAAAGGCTTCAAGTGTATCGAGTATCTCTTTATCAGAACCTTCAACCTTTCGAGTGGTATCAACATCATCCATGCGGATAAGCCATTTGCCATTATTTGTTCTGGCCTGCAGGTAACCGCCGACCGCTGCGATCAGTGTGCCGAAATGTACAGGACCGGTTGGGGAGGGAGCGAAACGGCCTTTGTAGATTGTTGGATTATCGTTGTGCATTTAGAAGCTTTTTTACCACAGAGGATACGGAGGACACAGAGGTTTTTTGTATCATTGCGAGCGGAGCGCGGCAATCTCATGTAGGTTGCACGGTTGCCTGATAGAGATTGCCGCGCTCCACTCGCAATGACGGTAAACATGTTAGGTTTTTCTCTGTGCCCTCCGTGTTCTCTGTGGTCTAAGAATTTTTATTGTTAAATATATATGCAATAAAAAAGCCGATAAAAAATACCGGCTTTTTTCAATACAAATTGTCAGTTAGTATCCTGCGTCTGACATCATTTCCCGCGAGTCTGTTTCTCTTTTATCTCATCGAGACTTTTACAGTCGATGCATTGCGTTGCAGTCGGGCGTGCTTCCATACGGCGTAGGCCGATTTCTACACCACAGGTCTCGCAATAACCATATTCACCGCTGTTCATCAGCTCCATGGTGGAATTTATTTTTTTGATGAGTTTGCGTTCGCGGTCACGGGTTCGCAGCTCAAGACTGAACTCTTCTTCCTGGGTTGCGCGGTCAGCAGGGTCAGGGAAATTTGCGGCTTCATCTTTCATGTGATCCACGGTGCGGTCAACTTCCGACATCAGCTCGGCTTTCCACGCGTCAAGGATTTTGGTGAAGTGCTTGATTTGCCCTTCACTCATATATTCCTCACCTTTTTTTTCTTTATAAGGCTTAAAAGTGTGATCTTCGGTTGGCGCTGTATTTGCCATCTAAAACTCCAAATGTATAAAAATCAACAACTTAGTTAATTTTCGTTTTCTATAATAAATTGCGAGCGACTTTTTACCATGAATCCATCGCCCAATGCAAATATATAGAATAAACCATTCTCAGTAGTAAACCACCTGTTTGGATTAATTTATATAAAAATAGTTTGCCTGGTGATACCAGTATGTTTTTGCGGATTAATGTGTCGAGATATTCTTGCTTGGTTCGCTGACAAATAGTCGAAATATCAGCGGAATCGCAAATAATGTCAGCAGGCTGGAAAATGCCAGTCCCCAGACGATCGCCGTAGCCACCGGGCCCCATATCAGTGATTCGCCACCCAGCCCTAAGGCCAGTGATGACAATCCGGCAATGGTGGTTAGCGTTGTAATTAATATGGGGATGACCCGGCGTCGGGCGGCATAGATCGTTGCGTGGGTGATGCTCATGCCATCTTGCAGCCGTGTATTGGCGGCAGAGATGAGAACGATGGCGGCATTAACGGCAATACCGGCGAGTGCGACGACACCATATAAAGTATACAGGCTCAGTGGATTACTGGTGATTAATAGTCCTAAAGTCACACCGGTAAAAGCCATCGGTACGGTAGATAATATTATCAGGGGCTGGAAATAGCTTTTAAACTGGGTGCCCAGAATAGCGTAGATAAGTAAGACACCGAACAGCAGGAGTATGAACATGGAGTTTATGCTCTCATTGATGTCATCCAGCTGGCCACTGAAATTAAGGTCGTTTTCGGTGTACAGGTCTGCGATTTCGAGCCAGCGCTGTCTGATTAAATTATTGGCTTCCACGGTGTTCATCTGAATCGTGTCCAGGTCAGCTTCCACGGTAATGGCACGACGATAGTCGTAATGGCGAATGTTACCTGGCCCTGCGCCGGTTTCATCACTGAGAAAATATGACAGCGGGCGAATGTCGCCATCGGGCAGTACGATCTGCGTGTACAGCACGGCTTCTACGTTGTGTAATTCGCGAGGTTCTGCTTTTACCCGCACTTCCAGCTCTTCACCCATGTGTTGCATAGAGGCAACAATTTCACCGTCGACCAGCAGGCGTAAATTTCGAGCGATATCGGATGGCGTCAGGCCGCTGTTCTGAATGGCGTAACTGTCGAATACAAGATTGAGTTCGTTGCGTCCCTTTGAGGCATCATCAGTAATATCTTTGACGGCTGGAATGCTGCGTAATATATCCTTCAATGCATTGGCGGCGGTATGAATCTGCGAGAGGTCATCCCCGCGAACTTTTATGCTGATGGGTTTCGCTGTCGGCGGACCACCCGCGAGACGGAAAAAAGAAATATTTATCGGGCCGGGATAATCACGGATGTTTTCCCGGATCTCATCCAGTACAACATCGACATGGCGATAGCCATTATCATTATCCGGCTTCAGGCTGATCATGATCTGACCATAGCTGTTACCGAAGAACGGTTCGGTCTCGGTAAACATCTGACCGGCATAACTGACCAGTGCGCGCGTCTCCTCTTCACTTAATAGACTGCGTGCTGCTTTTTCAATCTTAAGGGTGATGGCTAGCGTATCTTCAAGGGTGGTGCCAGGCGGCATTTCGATGTTGACGTAAAACTTACGGATCGGATCACTTGCGAAAAAATCTATCTTGACCATCTCTGCGGCGATAGAACCTACTGCGAATAAAAAAGGTAAAACGATAAGTGCCGCCGCCCGTTTAGGGTAACGCATGACTTTGATCAAGCTTCGTATATATCTTATCTGCAGATGATGGGTAAAATTCTGTCGCCAGATCTGCATTTTTGACGGATGTTTAAAATCTGATTTGATAACGATAACGTGTGCAGGCAACATCCAGAAGGCTTCGATCAGACTGATAGCCAGGCCGATGGAGACTACCAGTGGCACCACCATCATAAACTTGCCCATGATGCCCGGCATCAGCACTAAGGGTAAAAATGCGGACATGGTAGTGAGCACAGCGGTGGTTACCGGTGTCGCCACTTCTTTTAAAGCATCTATACAGGCGTTGACTCGGTCTGCTCCCCTGGCCAGGCGATGGTAGATAGCCTCGACGACGACGACGGCATCATCGACCAGCATGCCCAGTGATATAACAACACCGAGCAGCACCATGATGTTCAGACTTTGATCTATCAGGCTGATCACCCAGAAGGTGCCAGCCAGTATGAAAGGGATGCCAATGCTGGTTAAAAAAGCAATTTTTATACCGAGGAAAATCCAGGTGACAAAAAGGACGAACAGCAAGCCGACCAGTGCGTTGGTCTGCATGACATTGATGGACTTGTTAGTGATCTCTGTGGCATCGTCAATCAATACCAGCTGTACACCGGTACTGTCACTGTATAGGTTTCTCTCGGCGATAAAATTATTAAGCCGTTCGACCAGATCTAGAGTATTGGATTTTGATTTCTTTGTGATGGCGAACAATACTGCAGCCTGGTCGTTATAACTGACGAGCTGTTCGGCTTTTTCCCGGCCACGTTTAACTTGCGCGATTTCACTCAATGGCACTTCGCCCTGTGCAGTAAGTACGGGCAGACTGGCAAGCGCGCCGGGTGAGGCGTTGGCACCGGTCAAACGGATGAACCATTCCTCCGATTGCACGGTTAAACTGCCAGCAGGAGTGTCCTGATAATAACTTCGGATAGTGTCAGCCAGGTCACTGGGTTTTATGCCGAAGTGTTGCAGCTTTTGCGGATCGAAAAATACCTGCAGTTCCGGGTCATCCAGTGCGGTGGTCATGACGCGGTCGATGCCTTTTATATTCTCCAGCTGTTTTTTTAAACGTTCAGACTGTATGCGCAGATTCTCATCGCTGGCGGCTGATATAGCAACGAGCGATGCGGTCGGGTAGGCGTTATCAGTCGTTATCTCGAAGATGAAAGGGTCGGTCGCTTCATCGGGCAGTTCGTTTTGTTTGTTCTGAATCTCACGGCGCAGATCGGCAATGCGTTTGTCAAAGATGCGCTCAGAGACATCATTGAATCGGATCAGGATGCTGGATATGCCTTCACGGCTGTTACTGGAAACAAACTTAATGTCGGAGATACTGCGGATGACATCCTCTAATGGATCGGTGATGCGTTTTTCGATATCGATCGCCGAGGCGCCGGGCAGACCAGTGGTGACCTGGATCCAGTTGAAATTAATGGTAGGGTCTTTTTCGCGCGGCAGTGTCAGGTAGCTGATGGTGCCGAGTATGAGTACCAGTACAAAAAACAGGTTAGCCAGTACATGATTTTGGATGAACTGTTTATACATTACTTGTCATTGTGCACACGTCATTGCGAGGTACGAAGCAATCTCTGAGAATATAAGTCCCACTTCAGAAGATTGCTTCGTACCTCGCAATGACGATTTTTTTTAAAGTGCTCAGTTACCAACAAGTAACGTGTCTCCATCTCTTACATTAAAGCGACCTTTGGTAATAATCTGTGTGTTGTCATCCAGGGTAAATGATGCAGGTTGGCCTTCGCGTGCGTTTTTAATCTCGATGAATTTGGCAGTGTTGCTTTCTGCGATTAATATGCCAAGTTTCTTGTCTCGTAAGACGATGTAGCTGGATGGTATGGATGAGATGGCATCCTGCCATTTAACTTTGCCGACACTGCCGGTGATGGCGTGCTCGCTCACAAAATTTAACCGGGCGATGTGATTGCGTGTCGCTTTGTCGAGTACCGGCAAGATGAATTCAACTTTGAGTGCATACGATTTATCGTTAAATACGAACTGGTAATTCTTACCTTTGGAAAAACTGTTTAACAGCCGATTGTTTATTTTTACTTCAACGATATTGTTTGTTTTTGAAACCAGTTGCAAAAGTACGGTGCCGGGTTGGGTGAGTTCGCCGACGCTGGCAACACGTTTTGTGATGTAACCGTCAAAGGGTGCTTTTATCTGACAGCGATCGACATTGACCTGTGCTAAAGATCTGGCGGCGCTCCTGTGTTCGACAGTTGCTTTTAATCGGCTTTCTTCAGCTTCGCGCTGATTGTAGATCTCCTTGGAGATATTTCCCTGTTTGTTTAATTTTTTAGCCTGGCTGTACTGTGATTTAGCATTGGTTAACTGTGCTTTTTCTGCTTTCAGATTAGCGTTCGCCTGTTTTAATTTCAGGTGATTTTCCTTGCAGTCCAGGGTGACTAACAGGTCACCTTTTTTAACCTCGTAGCCGGTATCGACATGAAACTGATCGATGACCGCACTTATCTGTGCGCTGATGCGGCTGTTGTTCTCTGCAGGCACAGCACCGCCTAAAGTATGGGTAATATTTATCGCCATGTCTTTATAGCTTGTGGTTTCCACTTTGATCGCGTCACTGGCGAGGAGACTGTGAGGCAGAGTGAGAAACAGTGTGCTTAAAAAAATTAATCTGTTACTTTTTTTCAATACAGGATTCCACATGGCTGATGATGCATCCGTTGTGCAGGCGTGTTTCGATCGTGTCATTTGCTTTCACCTGCTCGATGGATACGATGGGTTCGCCTTTATCATCTAACGTTATCGAATAACCACGTTCCAGTGTTTGCAACGGACTGATGGTATTCAAAGTCCTCGCGGCATTGCCTAACAGTGATTTCTTCTGTCCAAACAAGTTCAATGTTGCACGCTGTAACCGTGATGTCAGATATCTTACTGTCTGCTGTTTCCGTTTTAATAACAGAGTAGGGCTCTGCGCTCCGAGTTTCGCATTAAGTGCGCTCAGTTTGATTTGACGAAAATCAAGCATTGAGTGACTAATCCTGGTTAGACGTTTTATTAGCTCATCACTTCGCTGACGTGAACGGCTTAATTGCGTTTCCGGGTGCCGTTGTTGCAGGCGGCGGTATAACCACTGTGTCTTTTCCTGATAACGCTCAATTTTTGCTTCAAGTAACTGCTG
>JADFWF010000222.1 GCA_015222965.1 Pseudomonadota bacterium
GCCTGGCGACATTGATCGATAGGTAATGTGATTTGTCTTTTTGCACTGACTTTAGGCATGAAATACATCCTTTACTATTTTCGCATTAGTAAAGAATAACCCTATCATTACTATTTGTCAATAAGTAAAGAATATCTACTTTGTACGGATTTTCACCTTTTAGCACTTTCCCGCTAGGGTCCGCTATGTTGTGGAAACAGTCAATCAGCATACAATACAAATAAAAACGGCAACCTTAAAAGGCTGCCGCTATCACATAAGAATTAGTTACTTTTACTATTTAATAAAAAAACCCTTTAACGGCTCAAATTCAACCAGCAGGATCTGTTGGGGAGCAATCGTTATTTCCTGTGCGAAAGTATGGTTAAAACCTTCTCTGCGTACGCTGTCAT
Source organism: Pseudomonadota bacterium (assembly GCA_015222965.1). Lineage (GTDB taxonomy): Bacteria > Pseudomonadota > Gammaproteobacteria > SZUA-229 > SZUA-229. The sequence continues at coordinate 393 of JADFWF010000222.1, forward strand.
CCATCTTTATTTCAAAGTTGTGGGTCCCGGCGGGCACTTTGCTGTTGTAATAAAGATTTATACTGCCGTCATTAAATATACCCGGTGGTAAATAAGTTTTACTGTAGATTATTTTTCCATCCAGTGTCGCCTCGATGATGATCGGTGATCTTTCACGTGGGCAGTCATCGAGTTTTCGCATGTTCGGCGGCAACTTCATCAGCTCTTCCTGGCTGAGTGTGCGGCAGGCTTCACGCGTCTCACCGGCATGTGCAAAGGCGACCGTTATCATCGCCTCATCATCTTCGATAACCCTGACTGATGGTGAGGTGGCAAAATACCAGACCAATGTCATAAAAATGGTGTAATTGAATGCCTGCAGAACATAACGCAGGGGCTTATTATCTACACCTTCACTCCAGCAAGACATTAGCTGCCCTCCCCTTGTGAAGCTTCATCCTGTTGGGTGCTTTCTGCTAGCTGAGCTTCAGCCTGCTTTTTCTTCAACAGATCAGCGCGGAAGATGTTCAGGTCATTCTCGATTCTATCTTTATCAGTTTCTGCGCCACCGTGTACACGGATACGGTCACGGTCTGCTCGACCACGGAGGATAGGTTTACGCTCACCGGCAAATCGCTGCTTTATCCAGCGGTTACCAAAACGGTAGAAGCAGTCATTATCACGACAACCGGTTACCAAAACACCATCGGCGCCATTCTTTAACGCGTACTCGACCAGTGTCGGCGGTAGCATGCCGCTACAGAGAAGTTTCACGCCTTTGGTATCTTTAGTGTCCAGTCGTTCCACATTCAGGCCATGGTTACAACCATAGACAAGAATCTTCACATCACCTTCCATAGATGCGATCGCCTCATTGGTCTGCGTGCGCATCATATCTACTGGTTGCTGCGGCATATCGATACCGGTTTTTAATTCTTCTTTGCGCGAGCGGAACGGATTAGATGAAGGACAGGAACCGGCGCAGATACCACAGGCTGCACACAGGTCAGGATTAACCACCACTTCTTTTTCAAATTTGGCACCATCGGTCCGTGCCTGTACTGAGATAGCATCAAACGGGCAGTCATCGAAACACAGTTCACAACCGTTACAATGATCAAGATCGACCACAGCTTTGGCGCCATCCCTCTTGAACGTCATCCACGGCATCAAGGTTATAAACCAGGTGATGCCTAATACCAGGATCCACACCTGGCCTTCTGGCCAGATATCGATCAATGGATAAATATTCAGATAAAACCAGTCAAGCTGAATGACCTGCGGCACTTTGGCAAGATCAGCCGGCGCATGACTTACTGCAGGTTCTATTAACGACAGAATAGTTAAAGCCAGCAGTGTACCAATGGCAAGACCGCGTGGCGGGTTGATCTCCACATTGGATAACCGTTTTACGTGTAACCACAGGAAAAATGCCAGCGCCAACGGTTGACCCAGTAAATGCAGAAACTCGATGAGAATGAAAAAGCGGTCGGTCATTTCACCGGCAACAAAATTGCGTGTCATGGCGCCGGACAACAGTGGAATAGCATCCATCAATCGCGCTGAACCGACTGCAACATACTGCGCCAGCTCATCCCATACCAGCCAGTAGCCGGTAATGCCTAAAGTAACGATAGTCCAAAGATTGGGGATACCGGTAACCCATGAGAACCAGCGAAAACCGTGGTAACGGCCAGAAGCAAACTCCTTGAACATATGCAGTAAAACGGTAACGATCACTGCATCAGACGCATAACGATGCAAGCTACGCATAACGCCCGCGGCGTACCACTGATCATGTGTTATGTATTCTACCGAGGCATGTGCGCCGGCAAGACTGCCGTGAAACGGGATAAAAAGGTAGATACCGGTAACCAGTATCACCCAGAACAGGAAAAAAGACAGCGTGCCCAGGTGGTATAGTGGATTCCACTCAGTACCAAACGACATGTTAAACCAGGATTCCAGAGCCAGATAGACTCGCTTGATCGGATTGACTAGCAC
>JADFWF010000028.1 GCA_015222965.1 Pseudomonadota bacterium
AACAAAAAATGTTTTTCTCTGCGTCTCCGCGCCTCTGCGGTTCAAGTTTTTAAAGTTTTTTGGCGGTCTGCTAAGGCTCAACAACAGCCACCCAACTTCAGGCGTCCACTATCAAATAAAGCCGGAACCAATACATTTTATAACACTAAAAAACTCTGGCCTATTACAGATTTACCAGTTCAATCCTACTTCTTTTTATTACGCCCCGAACTCTTACGTTCGCTCTCAGTAAGAACCTTTTTACGGATACGAATATTTTCCGGCGTTACTTCTACCAGCTCGTCATCATCGATAAATTCTAGAGCCTGCTCCAGGGTGTACTGGATATGCGGCGACAAGGTCAATGCATCATCAGTACCTGAGGCACGCACGTTCGTTAGCGGCTTGGGTTTGATCGGGTTGACCACCAGGTCATTATCACGCGAGTGAATTCCAACGATCTGTCCCTCATAAACTTCATCATTATTGCCCACCAGTAACTTGCCGCGCTCTTGCAGTGGACATAGGGAATAAGCTACCGCCTTACCGCGCGCGTTGGAAACCAGAACACCGTTTGGACGCTGACCGATATCATCTTTAACAGCCGGTCCGTAATGGTCAAACACGCTGTACAACAGACCGGTGCCGCGTGTCATAGACAGGTACTCAGTTCTAAAACCGATCAGACCTCGTGCCGGGATAATAAAATCAAGACGTACACGACCTTTGCCATCCTGCACCATGTCTTTCAGCTCAGCTTTCCGGATACCCAGCGCTTCCATCACTGCACCCTGGTGCTCGACTTCGACATCGGCAGTCAGCTCTTCATAAGGCTCTAGCTTTACGCCGTCTTCTTCATGAACAATGACTTCCGGACGACCCACAGCCAGCTCAAAATTTTCGCGGCGCATGGTTTCGATCAAAACCGAAAGGTGCAATTCACCACGACCAGACACTTTGTACTTATCACCATCCACCTGATCGACGCGTAGTGCAACGTTGTGTTTTAATTCCTGCTGCAGGCGATCCCAGATATTACGGCTAGTGACATACTTGCCTTCCTGACCGGAGAATGGCGATGAGTTAGCCTGAAACATCATGCTGATAGTCGGCTCATCGACGGTCATTGGCGGCAGCGCTTCAACTTCGTTTGGATCACAGATAGTGTCTGAGATCGATAAAGGATCGATACCGGTAATCGCGACGATATCACCCGCTTGCGCTTCTTCTATCTCGACACGCTCAAGCCCGTGGAAGCCCAATACCTGACCGATACGCCCACCGCGCTCTTTACCATCATCACCGATAACTTTCACCGCCATATTCGTTTTTACAGAACCACGACGGATACGGCCGATACCGACGATGCCGGTGTAACTATTGTAATCAAGTGTTGAAATCTGTAACTGGAAAGGACCATTGGGGTCGACATCCGGTTCTGGAACATGCTCGATGATCGCTTTGAATAAAGGCGTCATGTCACCGCTTGTGATATCAGCGTCATCACCTGCAAAACCGTTGATAGCAGAAGCGTAGATCACCGGAAAGTCTAACTGCTCATCAGTCGCACCCAGCTTATCGAACAGATCGAAAGTCAGGTCGAGAGCACGATGAGGGTTAGCACCATCACGGTCGATCTTGTTGATAACAACAATCGGCTTGAAACCCATAGCAAACGCTTTCTGGGTAACAAAACGGGTCTGCGGCATGGGACCGTCAACCGCATCGACCAGCAACAAAACAGAGTCAACCATAGAGAGTACGCGTTCAACTTCGCCGCCGAAGTCGGCGTGCCCCGGTGTGTCTACGATATTGATGTGATAATCATTCCATTCGATCGCGGTATTTTTAGAGGTGATAGTGATACCACGCTCCTTCTCCTGATCGTTGGAATCCATGATGCGCTCACCCGGGGCTTTACGCTCATCAAGGGTGCCAGATTGTTCAAGCAGTTTATCAACCAGCGTGGTCTTGCCATGGTCGACATGGGCGATGATTGCAATGTTGCGGATTTTAGCGCTCACGGTAATTCTCTTTAAATGGGAAAAAGGGGCGCATTATAGGCGTTTATTGGAAAATAAACTGTATTAATTTAGGGCTATACGAAATTAGAGCCAAAAAATAAAAAATTTTCACTGCAGAGGCGAGGAGACACAGGGAAAAAATTATATGTTCGTAACAACATAGGTCGGGCATTGTCCGACAGTGTATGGTCAATAGTCATACCGTGATGGTGAGCAATGCCCACCCTACAAAATCTTACAAGCTTTTCTCTGCGTCTCCGCGCCTCTGCGGTAAGTTATTTGTTTTTATCCAGCCGGACTTACAAACCAATCCACTGACTAACCGCCTTGCGCGCTTCATCATTGGCAGGCCGGGCGATGAGTCCTGTTCGGCTGATGGCGATATTGTACCTGGCGCCATCACTCATCGGCAAAAATACCGCACTGCCGTACACCGCATCGATCCATTGCAGCCAGCTCTGGTTATCATGAGCAAACTGCCACAGGTCAAACTTATCATCTTCGATGTATTCCAGCTTTTTTATCAGCGAATACACAGTACGCGGCTGTTGCTGCTCGTCCGTAATGTCAAGATATCGACCCGAGATGCGATGCAGGCGGTAATTGGCGTCCAGCCCGAGCAGGGTCGCCATGCCCTGCCACATCAACACCTGGGCATCCAGCTGCCATTCATCACCATTTAGATTCACCGTTTGCTGAAAATCTGAATCCAGCGCATTAATCTCTGCGCGGAATTGCTGATCAGCCAACTTATGAAAGCCGATCTCAGCAACTGCCTGCTCATAAACCAGGCGCTGGTAGGTATATAAATTTGATGCCAGCAAAAATGCTGAAGAGGCCAGAAGCAGAAAGAGCAAGCCCGAAAATTCGTGCCCGGCAGCACTAAGAAAACGGCGCTGGATCAGTCGTTTGATACCGGTAACGGTAAACGCCAGGCCAATGATAGCGATGAGGAAACTAACAAAAGTGAGGAGTTGCATGATCTGTATTGCTCAGGACAACAAATGGCCGACGATGAGCGCCTGCCTAACGTACCTGCGTTACCCGGGCACGAGCTTCCTGCGCTTTTTCAGTATAACCCGCTTCATCACAGATACGCGCCAGTTCTTCCAGTGCGCGCACATTATCTTCATCCACTTCCAGTGCCTGCTCGCAGTGATAACATGCCTTGTCATAATCACCCTGTTTCTGTGCCACCCTGGCCAGACCCAATACGGCATACAGGTCATGATCAACCTTTAAGCTGGAGTGATAATGGCGCACCGCTTCATCCATGCGGTCCAGCGAAACCAGCGCGTCACCGACACGCGTCCATAACGACTGATTTTCAGGATCCTGATCAAGAATTTTTTCCCACCAGAACACTGCTTTTTCCATATTCAGCTGACCACGAAAGCAGTCACCCAGGCCAAATAAAGCAAAATTGTTTTTCGGATCCAGTTCCAGCGCATTTTCATAATGGTCCATCGCTCGATCAAACTCTTTTCGGCGACGATAGATGTTACCGATCATGGTCATCAGGACGACGTTATGCGAGGTATTTTTAGCAAGCAGCTTCTCAAAACAGCCCAGTGCTTTTTCATCATTATGCTGCGCATAATAAACATTGCCCAGGCCGAGCAGGGCAAACGGATCATACGGTTTAATTACCAGTGACTGCTCATAGAAATCAATCGCACTCTCGCTATCATCAAGCTTATGATAAGCATCTGCGATACGCACCATGACATGACTGTCTTTTTCATTGATCTCCAGATAACGCAACCAGTACGGAATTGCCGCCAGGGGCTGTTTCATGCCACGTCGTGCATCGCCAGCACCACGCAGAGCAAATATATTATTGGCGTCTTTATCTAATACCGCATCATATTGTGCGCCCGATTCTTCAAATCGATTGAGCTTGCGATAAACATCGCCCAGACCAGAGAGTACGTATGGATTTTCCGCGTCGATTTCCTTTGCTTCTAAATAGGCTTTTTCAGCATCTTCCAGCTGACCGGCACGAAACAGACGACTACCCTTTTTGGATAATTCGATGACCGCTTTTTTAGATATTCCTGACATTTTATGTATTTCGTTTTTTTAACAATTTAAAGAGCAAATATTACAACGATAGTTCCCTTATTTATAGTGCATTTTCACTAAGAATAAGTATAGTTTGATTAGAAACCGCTAATTTCGTATGTTATTCCGTTTTCTGACAAACCAGACAAGCCTCGCTGAGAACTAAAATACAAGCGCTTACCATCAGGGCTAAATGCGATTCCGGTAATTTCCGACTGATCATGGCCAACCAGTTGAACGACAGGGTACAGGCCACCCTGCTCATCGATCACCACGACCTGCAGATCACCACCGTCTTCAGCGACATATATATCACCGGATTGAGATACTGTTACATTATCCACCCCGGTTAATATCGGTGTTAATGAATCAGCTGCGTCATACACGATCTCCAGAATCCGGCTTTTTGTGTGGTATGACCAGACGCGATTATCGCCTTTACTGGTAAAAATTATTTTTCCATCAAAATATACGATTCCTTCACCGCCGTTAAAAGTGAATGAAGAAGCGACCTGATAACGGGTAGCCTGTTGAGTCGCCAGAGGGTCAGGTACTAATTCCCAGCTTAGAACCAGCTGATCGCCCGCCTTCACCGCCACCTCCAATATACCTGCAGATAGATCAGGTAGCCCATTAGTACTGGTAAAGCGGTACAGGCAGCCGTCTGGTTTGTCCTCTGTCAGATACAGCTGATTATTCACTTCATCTACAGCAACCGCTTCATGATTAAAGATACCTAACGAAGGCCTGAATACTGCCGCCGTCTTGCCATCAAGATAACATTCCCAGACTCGCCCGTTGTTAACCTCTTCACAGGACAGCCAACTGCCCCATGGGGTGGCGCCGCCAGCACAGTTGCGATTTGTGTTTTCGAGTATGGAATACGCATCAACTACTTCCCCATCAACATCAAAAACGATCAAACCTACGCCACCGGTAGACTGCATCTCACTATTGGACACATAGATCCAGCCACCACTACCTGACTCAAAACAGGCACCACCATCTGGCGCAGCATGCCATACGTACGGTTTTCCCTTTATGACCTGTTCCGATGATCTCGCAACGATACGCGAACTAAAGCCAACAGGTAATCGCACACCGTTTTCATCGGCAGCCTGCAACACCCTGTTATTCTGATTACTGCATCCACCGAGCAGAGCATTTGACCAGACAGCACCGACGCCATAGATACTCAACCCACACAAGCCACGCTTTAATAAATGTCTTTTATGCAGATCAACCATGCCCTATAACCTTCAAAATAATTTACAATCCAATTTTTGCTCGCGTACAATGAACTTCCGATGTCTCATATTAATACAAAACGCGCCTACCTAGTCGACAGCAGCATATATATCTTCAGAGGCTGGCACGTTTATGATGAGTCTATCGTTGATTGCGAGGGCAACCCCAGCAACGCCGTTTATGGCTTTACCGAATTTCTGCGTGAATTACTGGAGCTCGAGCAGCCTGAATATATCGCCTGCGCATTTGATGCAAAACAGACAAACTCCTACCGCCGCGAAATATTTCCTGAATACAAAGCCAACCGCCCGCCGGCGCCCGTTGAGTTAAAGAGCCAGTTCAAACATTGCCGGGACTTTTGCCGCGCTGCCGGAATCGCCGATTTTTCCAGTAACCGATATGAAGGTGATGACATCATCGGCACCCTGGCAACAAGGTTACGCAGCGACGGGTTCAACATCACCATCCTCAGTGCAGACAAAGATCTCGCGCAACTGCTAAGACCGGGAGATATCTGGTGGGACTATGCACGCAACAAGATTCTGCATTACAAAGATGTAGAAAAAAACTTCGGCGTAAAGCCGGAGTTGATCGCAGACCTGCTTGCACTGGCTGGCGATAAAGTCGACAACATTCCCGGCATTCCAGGTATCGGCTACAAGATGGCTTCCAACCTGCTAAAAAAATATCCCGGTGTCGAACACATCATGGAAAACATCGAAAAAATTTCCGAGATGAAATTCCGTGGATCAAAACGCATACAGATGTTAGTCGAACAGCACCAGCATATCCTGCCGATGACAAAACAGCTGACGACCATCGTCACAGATGCAGAATTTAAAGGCCCAAAAAAAGACCTTCGCTGGTCAGGCATCAACGAAGACGCGATGATCAATATATTTAATCGTCTCGATGCAGCAAGAACACGACGCGAGCGCTGGTATAATCTGCAACCTGCCTGACGGCTATCCAAAATTATTTATGTCGGAAAACGGCCAGAAGCGGACGTTCATGTTTTGCTTTTTCTTTTGACTTGCCCTCACCTTAGCCAAGCCATTGAGGCATGACGGGTAACATGGGCTTTCTGTGCCAGCCTG
>JADFWF010000223.1 GCA_015222965.1 Pseudomonadota bacterium
ATATTTCACGTGCTGCCGCTGGTATTCTCCACCAAAGAATCTGACCTGGTATTAATTATTTTAAGTCTGATCGATCTTTCACTGGTTGGCGGCTTACTGGTCATGGTAATGCTCAGCGGTTATGAAAACTTCGTTTCCAGTATCGACATTGAAGATGGCAAAGAAAAATTAAGCTGGCTGGGAAAAATGGACGCAGGCTCACTCAAACAGAAAGTCGCCGCTTCTATCGTTGCCATTTCATCGATTCATTTATTGCAAAAATTCATGAACGCTGAATCTATCGATAACGACAAACTCATGTGGTTCGTTATCATCCACATAACGTTTGTCTTATCCGCTATTGGCATGGCTTATGTTGATAGCATCAACAAACATTAAGTCGATAGCTGGCTGATCATATGCGAGGCATGGTTCCACCGGATCCCGAATCCAAGGCATCGAACCTCGAGTATGCAATAGTGTATGTACCTAAACGCAGCCGCAATCGTTTTTCTGCAAACTGCGTAAAAATAAAATCCTGTGCCGCCGATGCACTTGATAATGCCGACCCGGATAACAAATATTTTGCCGCGCGTGTAAGCGGGCCTTCTAAATCATCAGAAGGGCAATACATCTATTATCTTATCGAATGGTTAGAATAATCATCGGCTACGAGCTGACCTAGGCAACATCCAGATAATCCTCACCCATCACATAACCCGCATCTTCCAGATACTTTTGACAATGCGCCCGCGCGCCGTGGTTTCGCACATAATTTAAAACAAAAGGTTTTTCATCATGACACTGCAGCCAGTCAGGCATATAAGTTTTTGCCCCATGGTATTCATTGCCTGTTTTTTTCGTATCGATATCGATCCATGCAGATGGCCTTACTCCATTATCGATCAGGTGCCGGGCACGTTGCCTGGTTTTTCTTCCCGCTCCCCAGAAAACGATGTTCCTGCCCTGCAGACGTTTATCTTTTACCAGATATTCAGCGCGAAGCTTTTCGAAAGCAAGATTGGAATAACGGCTTGATGTTCTTGACAGGCGGTTATCCGATTCTCGCCAGTCCAGCAGGACCTCTTCAAACTTCATCATCTTGTGCTGAGCATGGAACAGCCTAAACCACAGCTCATAATCTTCTGGAAACTCACCATCCTTGTACGCACCTGATTCAATGACACGGTCCTTGCGAAACATCACGGAAGGATGCGCAAAGGGTGATTCGATGTATATCTGATTATTAATATCTTGCGGCGTCAGGCAGGCATTTTGCCAACGTATATACTCAGCATAACCAGCCTGAATTATTTCTTCAGGAAACTTTCTTACCTGTGTTGCACATAACGTCAGATCCAGATCGCTACGCATAACATCATATTGTTTTTCCAGCCGGTTTACGTACATCACGTCATCTGCATCCATACGTGCAACATAATTTGACCTGCAATTGACCAGCCCGGTATTTAACGCAGACACGATTCCTTTCTCTTTACTTTCGATGACACGGATTCGCGGGTCATCATATGATTCCATGATGGCTACTGAGCCATCAGTCGAAAAATCATCCACCGCGATAATTTCAAAACTCTGAAGTGATTGACTGAAAATACTATCGAGACATTCGTTCAGTGTAGCCTGCGCATTGAACACCGGCATCAGAACGCTGACGCGTACATTTGCGGATGATGTCATGGATACGATTTACGTGTTCGTCCGAATGGTGGACTAATCGGCAGCCAGTTCATCCAGACTATCCTGCGCTATCTCCCTCACCTCTTCACTTTCATCAGATAATAATTTTTCTATCTCGGGAATAAATGAACGGTCTTTTGTTAATGACAGGTAGTGACAGGCATCACCACGGATACGCGCGTCTTTACTGGACAGATAATCTACTAATTTAGGCATCATCATTTTAAACTGCTCAGATTCAGCCAGATCCTCTATGATAACCCCGACACCCAGCCGCACATTTATCTTTGCTTCCGGGTCGGCCATCAGATCGATCACATTCTCCAGTGCCTGCGGGTATCGTTGGATGAGTTTGTTGGCATACTCGATCTTGCCTTCTGCCAGAACTTCTTCGAGGTAATCGGTCACGCCATCAAAACTCGATGCCCGTTCAAGCCATAATGAAAGCTCTTTTTTTGAACGTGAGCCAGCTAACTCAAACGGACCTATCTGCAGCCAGGGCACACCCCGAACACCCAGCTCTGCCGCAAGTTCAGGGTCTTTTTCGATATTAATGATGCGTAACGAGGCCATCTTTCCCGACTTCATAAGTTCTGTCAGCATCTGCATCATCGGTCCACAATAAGTACATTGTGTCCCCATCAGCATTAAAACAGTCGGTGATGTGATATTTTTCTGTTCTTTTGTCATATAATCGAATTGAATACTATGTAATATAACTGGATGCCAATGTACAAGATTCCCGTCACGCTTTCTACACTGTTATTACTATTTTCGATTTCAGTATACGCTACTACTGAGACAGACTCGAAGGACTCTGCACTCGTCTTCGATGACACGCAGCTTGATGAAGAACTGGTCTATCCCGACTGGTTCAAACTTTCACTCGGCGACTTGGGTGACGACCTTAAAGAAGCAAAGAAAGATGGCAAGAAAGGCATCATCACTTATTTCGGACAGAAACGTTGCGCTTACTGTGAACAGTTTTTCAAAACCAGTCTCGCCGATACCGATATACAAAATTACCTGAAAAAGCACTACGACCTATTCGCCTTTGATATCTGGGGAATCGACGACATCATCGACACCGATGGCAAACAATATACCGAGCGCGAACTATCGGTTCACTACAAGACCAACTTTACCCCATCCCTGATTTTTTATGATGTGGATGGCACGCCTGTATTCCGCCTGCGCGGTTATTATCCGCCTTACAAATTTCGCGCAGCACTACAATTCGTTGCAGAAGAGTTCTACAAGAAAGAAAGCTTTTCAGAATATTTCGCGCGTGCAGAGACCGGTGAATATTTTCTGTTAGGCGGGCTGACTGAGCGTGAGTTTTTTATAGAGCAGCCATTTGATCTAAAGGCATTAACTCATAACAGCAAAGCAACCGCTGTCTTTTTCGAGCAGGGAAACTGCCATGCCTGCGACCTGTTGCATAGCGACCCTCTTTCACAAGATCTGAGCATACAGGAAATAGAAAAAATGAATGTCGTGCAACTTAACATGTGGGCCGACACACCTGTTACGACACCACAGGGGAAAGAAACAACAGCAAAAGAATGGGCGCGTTCACTCGATATTTTTTACGCACCAAGCATCGTATTTTTTGATGACGATGGCAAAGAAATAATCCGTGTTGATTCAGTAACACGTTTCTATCGGCTATGGGGCGTGCTGGACTACGTAAATCAGCAAGGCTATAAAAAATCCAATGATTATCAAAGCTGGCGTTTGACACAGCGTGCCATCAGCAAATAGCGATCATTAAACAAATAGTACTAAGATGCTGCAACAGCTAAAGAAAAAAATCGACGACCTGTTATGGGGAACCAGCTTTGACGGGGCAAATAAACTTCAGCTCTTTCTGCTTCGCGCACTAAGGATATTCTATGGTGCAATACGTGATCTAAGCGGCGGCCTGCCTTCGCTTCGTGCCATGGGTCTGGTCTACACCACCCTGCTATCCCTGGTACCACTGCTCGCCGTCAGTTTCTCTGTTTTAAAAGGATTTGGCGCGCACAATCAGCTGGAACCGATGCTGCTCGACGCACTTGAACCACTCGGGGAAAAAGGCTTACAGATTGGCCAGCAGATTATTTCATTTGTCGACAATATAAAGGTCGGTGTCCTGGGTTCCATCGGTCTGCTGGTCCTTATCTTTACCGTGCTGTCACTGGTAAAAAAAATAGAGAGTGCATTTAATTTCACCTGGCGAATAACTGTCTCACGCGGCATCATTCAGCGCTTCAGCAATTACCTCAGTGTTATCCTGCTCGGCCCATTATTATTATTTACTGCGACAGGCATCAGAGCTTCCTTCAACTCATCGGCCGTAGTCAATAGTGTTTTATCCATCGAACCGTTTGGCACCATCTTACTAGTCATTGGCGAGACACTACCGTTTATTCTTACCATCAGCTCATTTACTTTTATCTATATATTAATACCCAACACTAAAGTACGGATCAGCTCAGCGTTTTATGGCGCAGTCATCGCCGCTACATTATGGAAGATATCCGGCACGATATTCGCTTTATTCATCGTTGACTCGACTAATTACACGGCTATCTATTCCGGTTTTGCCATCCTGATCATCTTCATGATATGGATCTATGTGAACTGGTTGATCGTTTTAACCGGTACATCTATCGCCTATTATCATCAGAACCCGGACCGTATCAGCAACCAGTCGCAGATCATCCGCTTGAGCTGTCGCCTGCGGGAAAAACTGGCACTGACTGTCATGCAGCTTATCGCAGACAGCTTCCATCACAATAAAACTGCCTGGACGGCTAAAACACTGGCAAAAGAAACAAGTCTCTCAGAACAGGCAATAACACTGATTTTATCGTCGCTGATAGCGAATAATCTGCTTACCACGACAGGCGAAAACAATAAACAATTTTTACCGAGCCAGTCACTTGAAAATATAAAACTTGGTATGATTTTAAATGCAGCGCGAAGCGCTGAGGAAACATCACAGCTACGCCCGGAAGATGTGGTGTCAGTTAAAAAAGTTGATGACACCCTGGAAGCTATCGAAAATGCGATCTCGGCAAGTTGTAAAAATACCTCATTAAAAGACCTGATTTAAATATAGGCAATATTGAGCGTATTTAATCAATATCAAATCGATCAAAAGCCAATGTAAAAAGCTATCGTATTAGCTAGACTTGTTCTAATAGCAGTTTGGCGTATTGCCTCCTTTAATGTAGTATCGGTGTAACCGCCACCAGCTTTTACCAGAATACTATCCCATGTCTGCAAATCCACTGTTAGCAACTGAATCGCGTAGTTCATCGCTTAGCCTGTTAATTACGCTGTTTCCACAACTGGCTGAAGAGCAATCTTCTGACTGGAAATGCATTCTAGACCGGGCACAGATAATGGATGCGCCAGCTGATACCGCACTGGCTACCGCCGGCACCAACTGCGCTAATTTTATGTTATTGCTTGATGGTGCCGTGCGTATTTATCAGGATGATGAAAATGGCAGGGAGATGACCCTGTACCGCATCGCGTCAGGCGACGTCTGCCTGATGAGCTTGAATAGCCTGATTCACGACCGACCGTTTCGTGCCAATGCTAAATCTGAAACAAATATCAGCATGATCTTATTCAGTGCAGAAGATTTTCATAAAGCCATGAAAGTTTCAGATGCTTTTCGCATGTTAATTTTATCCAGCCTGGTCGATACTGTCTGCACCATGGTGCAGTCGTTTTACGACACGGCATTTGAGCCTTTGGATATGCGCCTCGCCTGTCTTTTAGGCCGTCTTTTTGAACGCGCAGGATCGGACGCACTTGATATTACCCACCAGGAACTATCTCAGGAACTTGGCACAACGCGTGAAGTTGTCAGCCGGCTGCTTAAAAAACTGGAACAGCAGGAATGCATCGTTCTAAAGCGCGGCAAGATACTAATCGGTGAAAATAAACAGATGCCAGGAATTATATGACCAGAGCGGCATGGATTGCGGCACCTGCGGCGATGATGGTGACCTTATCAGAAAAATCTATGCTTCCTATGATCGACCATTACCCAGCCCGGTCAGCGTGACAGAAATTCTGTGCGTGTTCAGCCGAACGATATGACATTATCTTCGAGCCGACAAACCGTGGTAATTACATAGTCGAAACAGACATTATTCACTGGGTAACAGGTGAAGCACTGGGAATCAGCAGGAGAGATATACAGTGCCGTGATGCCATTTTTGCCCTTATGTAACACAAGTCACATAAGTAATTGCTAATATATGCGATAATGCCCCTTCAGTTTTAGCTGCCTTATTAATCAATTGAGAGAAAAACGATGAAAGTATTTAGTGTGATCGGCGTATTTGCCGGCATAGTTATCATGGGTAGTCTGACGGCTGCACATTTTACAGGTCAAGTTAACCTGGCAGAAATGAGCTGGTTATGGCTTACGTTTTTTGTCGGTGCTAACTTATTTCAGATGGGTTTTACAGGATTCTGCCCAGCAACCAGAGCGATTTACGCGATGGGCATCAAAGACAAGCAATCAGGTTGCAAGCTGTAATCAGCTAGACATTTAATACCTGTTGAAAAAAAGACCGGTCGGTGACCGGTCTTTTTTTATGCTGTATATTTCTTTAATTTTTAAAACCAGATAGATGGACACCGAGCGTGGAATTTTTTGCTAGAACCAACAACCAGAATCTTGATGAGGACAGTCTAAAGAATCAACTGACCATAGCGATGTTGCCTGCCTTATGCAGTTCGATCGACTCAGTAATCCTGGATAACAAAGACAGTGGCAGAATTTACTGCGTCTGGGGTGAGTTTGACATTAATCGCGAAGAAATCGATCATGGAATCCGGTTCACACTGCCGCGCTGCCCTAATGCACTTGCCTGGACGATCACCTATGATGACGATACCAGTGAGATCACCGTCCACTGCACGATCAATACTGCAGAACCCGATACCGACTTTATCGACACTATCAAACAGTTCGTTGTCGACTGGCAGATAAACTAGAAAGCTATTACGCCAGCTTGTCATCCGCCACATGGTAACTCGGATCTTCCAGTCGATTCACTTCAACTAAACTGCCCGCTTTATCCAGCAGTTGTTTACACTCTTCAGATAAGTGACGCAGGTGTAATTGCTTGCCCGCCTTAATATATTGCTCAGCTAATGAGTCAATCGCTTCGATGGCCGAATGGTCTGTCACCCTGGAATTCTGGAATTCGATAATCACATCAGCCGGATCATCCAGCGGTGAAAATAGTTCACGGAAATTTTTCACCGAGCCAAAAAACAGCGGACCGTTTAACTCATAAACTTTTGATCCTTTATCATCGATATAACTGTTCACATTGATGTGTTTTGCGTGCTCCCAGGCAAACACCAGCGCAGAGACGATGACACCGACAACAACCGCGATCGCAAGATCGGTGGCGACGGTTACACCTGATACCAGCACCAGCACAAAAGCATCATGACGAGGTATCTTGTTAAAGATACGGATGCTCGACCATTCGAAGGTACCCATTACCACGATGAACATCACACCGACCAATGCCGCCATCGGAATCTGTTCTATCAGGCTCGAGGCAAACAGGATAAACGCCAGCAGAAAAAGTGCTGCTGAAACACCTGATAAACGTTTATGACCGCCGGAGTTAACATTAATCATACTCTGACCGATCATGGCGCAACCGCCCATACCACCAAACATGCCTGTTACTGTATTGGCGATGCCCTGGCCGACACATTCACGATTACCACGACCACGTGTATTGGTAACTTCATCGATCAGGGTCAATGTCAGCAGAGACTCGATCAAGCCGATGGCAGCAAGGATGATCGAATAAGGCAAAATTATTTTTAAGGTTTCCAGGTTGAATGCGACATCAGGAATATGGAACTGCGGCAGCCCTCCTTTGATGGAAGCAAGATCACCGACAGTATTTGTATTAACATCTAAAAAGATTACCAGCAACGAAACGAATACGATGGCTGCCAGCGAAGAAGGTACTGCGGTGGTAAATTTTGGCAGGAATTTAATTATCGCCATGGTCAGCAGAATTAAACCGCCAAATATCATCAATGGCTGACCGCTCATCCACTCCATGGTGCCATCGACATCGACCTGAAAGTTCTGCATCTGCGCCAGGAAGATCACGATCGCCAGGCCATTAACAAAACCCAGCATCACCGGATGCGGCACGATACGAATAAACTTACCCAGTTTCAATATGCCGGCAAGCATCTGAATCAAGCCGGTAACTACCACGGCAGCAAATAGAAATTCCACACCATGATCGGCGACCAGCGAGACCATCACCACCGCCATGGCACCGGTAGCACCAGAGATCATACCGGGACGGCCGCCAAAGATAGATGCCAGCAAACCCACCATGAAGGCAGCGTACAGGCCCACCAGTGGATCTACACCGGCAACAAAAGCAAAAGCCACCGCTTCCGGTACCAGCGCCAAAGCAACGGTTAAGCCGGACAGGATTTCATTTTGTGCACAGACGCGATTTTCACATCCTAGTCGGAACATAGTTTTTACTCGGCAAATACATGGTTGGAAGGGCGCGAATTGTAGCAGACGCCCGAGAGAGCGAATATAACCCTATCGGTGTATAAAGATTGACACCAAAGAATGGCTGTTAACGGCCAGGAAGAGAAGTTGGCAGTTTGCAGTCATCAGTTTGCAGTAAAAGCAAACCCCATCGTCTGCGCCGCTGAAAACACAGGTTTTTAG
>JADFWF010000224.1 GCA_015222965.1 Pseudomonadota bacterium
ACTGCTACCGGTCCTTATATCCGCTTCCGCATGAAGTTTGATCAGGATACTGCGGCCGATGCACAGGATCTTTTTAATTAAAAAAAGTTGACAGTAGGTAGTTATCAGTTGGCAGTAAAAGATAAAAAGCGGCGTTTGTTTTTTGCCTTATGGCCATCTGCGCAGGTACGGGAATCTATCGTAGAAACAGCGAGTCCGTTGCTGCAAGAAATGGCTGGACGAATCATACAGCCGAAAAATCTTCATATTACCTTGCATTTTATCGGTTCAGTCGATGATGACAAAAAGGATTGTTTGCACGAAGCGGCACTATCTGTGATTGCTCAACCCTTCGATCTTTCTTTAGATTGTTTTGGCCATTTCAGTAAAGCTAAAATATTCTGGATGTCGGCGGAAAAGATTCCGGTAGAGTTAAGTCGTTTATATCAAACCCTCGGTAAAGCGTTGTCTGTATGCGATTATCATCAAGATCAACGACCGTATGCGCCACATGTTACGTTGTTAAGGAAAAGTGTAAAGCCTGTTTTATTGTACGAAGACTTTTCGATTTTCTGGCGTGTTGATGAGTTTGTATTGGTGGAGTCTGTGTCAGGGGATTCTGGTGTGAAATATCAGGTTGTTGAGACATATTCGT
The DNA here is from genome assembly GCA_015222965.1 of Pseudomonadota bacterium. Lineage (GTDB taxonomy): Bacteria > Pseudomonadota > Gammaproteobacteria > SZUA-229 > SZUA-229. Next base: position 635 of record JADFWF010000224.1, read on the forward strand.
TGTTGTAGATATGCTCTGGATGATCTATTTATATGCAGGCGCTCGCTGAATAAAATCGCCCCCTACATATGCGTCCCATCACGTAGGAGCGGATTTTATTCCGCGATGCCCCTGCTAAAATTTCAACCGAACGGTAATGCCGGCGACAAAAATACGATAAACTAAAGCGCATCAGAACAACTCTTTTTAGTAACATGACGACACAAAGCCGTATCCAGCCGATGCCAGTACAACTGGTCAACCAGATTGCCGCCGGTGAGGTCGTCGAGCGTCCGGCATCTGTGGTTAAAGAGCTGTTAGAAAATAGCCTGGATGCCGGCGCCACAAAGATCAGCATAGATATAGAACAGGGTGGTGCCAAACTTATCCGTATCACTGATAACGGCCACGGTATTCATAAAGATGACCTGGTGCTGTCCCTTTCTCCCCATGCCACGAGCAAAATCCACTCCATCGATGATCTTGAAGAAGTTACCAGTCTGGGTTTTCGTGGCGAAGCATTGCCGAGTATTGCCTCAGTAAGCCAGTTACAGCTGACCTCTTGCTGGAAAAGTGGTGATGAAACCTGGCAGTTGACGATGAACAACAGCCAGGCTAGTGATATTGCGCCGGCAGCGAATAAACCCGGTACCACCATCGAAGTACGGGATCTGTTCTTCAATATTCCTGCCAGACGAAAGTTTCTGCGTACAGAAAAAACCGAATTCTCTCATCTTGATGATGTGGTAAAGCGGATTTCTCTCAGCCGTTTTGATGTCGATATTTCATTGCGGCATAATCAACGTGTGGTTAAAGCGTTACGCGCCGCCAATAACCGTTTGCAGCAGGAAAAACGTGTTGCAGAAATACTGGGCCCGGCCTTCATCGAACAGGCCGTTCATATGGATTTTGATTATGAGGGACTCAGGCTCTGGGGCTGGATAGCACAGCCGACATTTTCACGAAGCCAGGCTGACATGCAGTATTTTTACGTGAATGGCCGTGTGGTGAAAGACCGTCTGGTCAGTCATGCTGTTCGCCAGGCGTATTCCGATGTGCTGTTTCATGGCAGGCATCCTGCCTATGTATTATTTTTTGAATGTGACCCGGTGATGGTTGATGTTAATGCGCACCCTGGGAAACACGAAGTACGCTTTCGCCAAAGCCGCCAGATACACGACTTTTTATTCCGTGCGATACATAAAAGTCTGGCGGAGGTAGTGGCTGGCAATGCCAGATCACATGACTATCAGCATTTCTCGAATACGCCTGAATCGGAACATCAGGGATCTGTGGTATCGCAAGCTGATACATCGATGGCTCCCGCAGGACAATACTCGGGATACCAGCCTGCACAGTCATCGATGCCTTTTGCAGCAGCAGAACAGAGGCGCGCTTATACCGCGTTTGCGCCTGAAAGAAGTCAATCATTGGCTGCTCAGGGCAATGAGGCAGAATCAGAAGAAATGCCGCCCTTAGGTTTTGCGCGTGCTCAATTACATGGCATCTATATACTGGCGGAAAATGCACAGGGAATGGTTCTGGTTGATATGCACGCCGCCCATGAACGCATCACTTATGAACGGTTAAAAACCTCGCGTGAGGGTGAAGGCATAAAATCACAACCGCTGCTGGTACCAATAACCATGGCAGTCAGTGCAAAAGAGGCGCAATTGGTCGAGGATAATACTGAAATATTCACGCAGTTAGGTTTCGAAGTTGATCGCGTTGCCGATGAGAGTATTAAATTACGCCAGATACCGGTCGTTCTATCTAACAGTGATGTAGAAACGCTGTTGCGCGATGTGCTTTCTGACCTGTTAACGCATGGCAGCAGCTCACGGATACAGCAAGAATTAAATGAGATCTTATCGACCATGGCGTGTCATGGCTCAATACGGGCGAATCGTAAGCTCACTATCGAAGAAATGAACGCATTGCTGCGTGATATGGAAGTTACTGAGCGCAGCGGGCAGTGTAATCACGGACGACCCACCTGGATTCAGCTGTCGATTGCTGAACTGGATAAGCTGTTTATGCGTGGGCGGTAGTATATGTTTCAACATGTAATAACCGTCATTGCGAGGTACGAAGCAATCTCATGTAGACGACTCACCCGCTTAGAGAGATTGCCACGCTACGCTCGCAATGACGTATATCTGTGAATGACCTGATCATCCAGCCAGGCGCTGAAACTGACTCGCCGATCACCATTTTCATCATGGGACCCACCGCCACCGGAAAAACCGATCTGGCACACTCTATATATAGTGAGTTGGGAAGTGACCAGATAAGTGAATTAATCAGTGTGGACTCTGCGCTGGTATATCGTGGCATGGATATCGGTACAGCAAAACCTGATGAACAATTTCTTAGCAAAGCACCCCATCATCTGATCGATATCATTGATCCTGCTGAAGTATATTCGGCAGGGCAGTTTCGACATGATGCCCTGAAATTGATGCAGCAAAGCGTAGAAACTCAGCGCACCCCGCTACTGGTTGGTGGCACGATGTTGTACTTTAATGCCCTGCAAAAAGGCATGGCGAATATGCCGGACGTGGATGAAGCAGTGAAAGCAGCCATCGACCTTGAAGCCAAAACCAGCGGTATTCAGGCGATGCATGAACGCCTGAAAACGGTAGACCCGGTGTCGGCAAATCGTATCCATCCTAATGACCCACAAAGGATTAAGAGAGCGTTAGAACTATATGATTATACAGGAAAAACGCTAACAGAATTCTGGTCCGAGCAGGAAGCGAAGCAGGCGCAATCCAGGCTCCCTTACCAGCGAATAAAAATTGCACTAATGCCGGATGACCGTGTTGAATTACGTAAGCGAATAACGCAGCGTTTCGATATTATGCTGCAGCAGGGATTGATAGAAGAGGTCGAAACACTGTTTAACCGGGGTGACCTTCA
>JADFWF010000029.1 GCA_015222965.1 Pseudomonadota bacterium
AAGCTGATGCAAGCACATTAACCTTTTATCTACGTACACCATCTTTGGGCGCTTAGTAGAAAAAGATTAAGGGGAGTATATGCAGATATGCTTGAAATGCAAGTAAAAATGCGGGTTATTTCACATTTTGCTAATCAATTTGTCATAGATCAAAGTGCAAAAATTCTGAATTTTGTAAAAAATTTAAGGCCAACAAAAAATCAAAAGAATATTTTATCCGCAGATGAACGCAAATGGACGCTAATAAAACCCTGTTTATTTAGTATTTTGTCATTGCGAGGAACGAAGCAGTCTCACAGTAACAGTAGCCGCTCAGTCGATTAAAAAGATTATGAATTACTTTCATGTAATTTACCCTTCAGGCCGCACAAAGTGCGTTCAATTTTTCTCCCGAAAAAATTAGTGCCACGCTTTGCTCGCAATGACGAACAACTAAGCTTCTTTTTGCGTCCATTTGTGTTCATCTCTGGACTACAAAAGCTTTTTCGCTGCATAACTTTAGTGATCAGTGTATTTTAACCCGTATAAAAAAGCCAAAAAACAAAAAAGCCCCGAAAGCGGGGCTTTTTTATAAAACGCTGAAGAAAAACTCTTAACGTTTCGAGAACTGAGTAGCACGACGTGCTTTGCGCAGACCTACTTTCTTACGTTCAACTTCACGAGCATCACGCGTTACGAAACCAGCTTTACGTAATGGACTGCGTAAAGTTTCATCATAAGAGATCAACGCACGGGTAATACCATGACGAATCGCACCGGCCTGGCCTGAGATACCACCACCGCTAACAGTCACTTTTAAATCGATATTGCTTAACATTTCAACCAGTTCTAATGGCTGACGCACGATCATCTGTGCTGTTTTACGGCCAAAAAAGACGTCCAGGGGTTTACCGTTAACAACGATATCGCCTGCGCCTGTGCTTAAGTAAACTCGCGCACTTGATGTTTTGCGTCGACCGGTTGCGTAATATTGTTCTGCCATGCTTAACTCTTGTGTTAATTTTTATAGGTTATCTATTTGTTCAGTTCTATATGTTCAATTCTAGCGGTTGTGGTTGCTGCGCTGCATGCTGATGCTGCGGACCAGCATATACTTTCAGCTTGCGGTACATCTCACGACCTAAAGGATTTCTTGGCAACATGCCTTTCACAGCAATCTCGATAACACGCTCTGGTGTATTTTCGATCATGTCGCTGAAGTTAGTTACTTTCAGTCCGCCCATATAACCTGAGTGGCGGTAGTACATCTTATCTTTCGCTTTATTACCGCTAACACGCACTTTTTCTGCATTGATAACAACGATGTAATCGCCAGTATCAACATGTGGTGTGTAGATTGCTTTGTGTTTGCCGCGTAGACGACGTGCTATCTCTGTTGCCAGGCGACCCAATGTTTTACCATCGGCATCGATCAGGAACCAGTCACGTTTTACATCATCAGCTTTTGCACTTATGGTTTTCATCACTATTCCGGTATATCTATATGTATGAATAAGGCAGGAATCGAACAGCCGACCCCCGACAAAGAGGCGGAATATTACAGGGATTCGGCTTGGCAGACAAGTCTATAACCCGGTTTTTTCCTGTTTTTCTTCACGGTCCAACTGTTTACTGAGCAGTCGTTAGTCTTTTGTCGTTGGTCATTGGTCAATAAACTTATAAAAACAATAAGTTAAACACAACTTAAGCCAATATTAATTACCTGCTCTGCTAGCCTGCGGACAAACGACCTTTTTTAAAAAGGCAAAAAAAAACGCGGATAAGAATCCGCGCTAAAAATTACCACCAAAGGGAGGATGGAGGAAATATGAAAAAAACATTCAATTGCAATAAATCAATATAAGTATATTATAATATATCAATGGTATTGTCAAACAAAAACCTAAAATATAAGCAACTTTCTATCTACTATCTATATGAGCAACCTTTCAACTACTTCGCCACCGATGAGATGCTTCTCGATAATCTCATCAATATCTTCACGATCAAGGTAGCTATACCAAGTCTCTTCAGGATAGACCACCAATACTGGACCAAGTTCACAACGATCCAGGCATCCGGCGGTATTAATTCGCACCTTGCCCGCACCGGACAAACCTAACTCTTTGATTTTAGCTTTTGCATAGGCGCGTATTTCTGTGGCATTGCACTGTTCGCAGCACTGGACACCCGGTTCACGCTTGTTGGTACAGAAAAATACGTGGTATTTGTAATATGACACTCGCTCACCTACTAAAGATTGTGTATTTGTCTAAAAGAAATCGCGGAATGAATAAAATCCGCTCCTACAGCTATTCATTATTCATTATTCATTATTCATTATTCATTATTCATTATTCATTATCAAAAAGTATTGCACACGCAATACTTTGGCTTCAATATACACCTTATGCGTAATTACAGCCCCTTTGACCAGTTAATAATGAATGCCGATACCGCCTTACGTACGCTTTTTGGCCAGCCTGTTGTCACCCACAGAGACTACCCGGCAGAAAACATCTCTGACGCTGATTTTTCAGATCAGGAGAAAAAACATATCTCGGGCCTGATGCGGGTGAATCACTGCGGCGAAGTTTCAGCACAGGCTTTATACCAGGGCCAGTCTCTCACTTCCAAAAACAAAGAGGTTAAAGAGAAACTGCAGCAGGCCGCACTGGAAGAGAATGACCATCTGGAATGGACTAAGAACCGCCTCAACGAACTTGGCGGCCATACCAGTTTATTAAATCCGCTGTGGTATGGCGGCTCCTTTGCTATCGGAGCTTTTGCCGGCGCGATCGGTGATAAATGGAATTTAGGTTTTTTAGCCGAAACCGAACATCAGGTGGTCGAACATCTGGAATCACACCTCAATAAATTGCCCGGTGGTGATCTACGCAGCCGCGCTATTTTAGAACAGATGAAGATCGATGAATTAAAACATGCCACTACAGCGATCGAACACGGCGCTGCTGAATTACCGCCACCGGTTAAAACATTAATGCAGGCGATGTCTAAAGTGATGACGGGTTCAGCGTATTATTTATGAAGCAATGAATAATGAATAGTGAATAATTAAAAATACAAACAAAAAAAAGAACTGCAGTTTTTACAGCTGTTTAGTTTAAAATTCATTATTCATTATTCATTATTCATTATTCATTATTCGTTGCTTTTAAACATCTCATCGTGCACCGACTTCCAGATCGACTCACCAAAGACGTTCTGGACAACCAGCGGTAATGCGATAGAACCCTGTGATAACAATGCATCATGAAATGCTTTTAGCTTTGATTTATCAGAGACATCCAACTGCTCGCGGGTCTTTAAAATGATCTCACGACCGATGGCATAACATAGTGGCGTGGCGGCTGAATTGCTATACCAGCTGACTTCTGATCTTGCCTGTGAAACATCAAAACCTAATTTTTCGACCAGCAGGTTGACGGCATCATCAAAACTAAACTGGCCGGTATGAATTTTTACATCGATAATAATTCGCAACGCTCGCCATAAACGATCACGCAGCAAAATAAAATAATGTTCTTTTTTATCGTACAAACCCTGCTCAAAAACCAGTTGTTCGCAATACAGCGCCCAACCCTCATACGTGCTGGCTGAGGCATTGAGTAACCGGGTAACATTACTGTTGTGACTCTGGTTGGCAACCACGAACTGCAGATGATGACCGGGAAAAGCTTCATGTGCCGAAGTCAGATCGATACTGAACTGGTTATGTTCTGCCAGTAAAGATTCGTCTTCTACGGTAGTCACGTAATACAGACCGCGCTGATCTTTATCCTGCGGCATCGGTGGTTCGTAAGCAGCAAATGGAATGAGCTCACGCATGAACTTCGGTGTCTGCTGAACCTTCAACGACTGTTTATCAGGAACGGTTACGATATCGGCCTTAAGCAGCCACGCATATGCCGCCTGCATCTTCTTGCGATAACTGTCGAGCAGCTGCGAAGCATCCGGGTGTTTTGCACGAACCTTGTCCAAGGCCTTATTGATATCCTGCTCACCACATATCTTTTCACTTTGCTGCAGCAATTCCTTTTCAGTTTCTTCCACCAGGCGCTCGCCAAAACGCAGGATCTTTTCAGCATCGGTCTCAAAAAAGTGTTTTTCTTTTAACAGGCGATTAAAACGGTAGTGACCTGAAGCAAATTTTCCTTCTGCTTTAGGCAACGCCTCTGTCTCAAGGTAATTCGAAAAATCGCTGAGCGCGCCGGCTGCCTCATCAAACAATGGCTGCAACCTCGCCGGATTAGTGAACTTTGCCGTGGTTAGCGGATGCCTTGCCAGCCCGCGAATAAAATCAGCACCTGAACGCGAAATTTCAATTGCTGTAGCGGTCCACTCTGGAACCACGCGCTCAGGATAAGACGCTAACATGACTTTAGCGCCACGCAGATATTCAGGAATTTTTTCAAGGCGGTATTTTATCGCCTTCTGTACATCTTTTCCGGGATGGATCAGCAACTGGTAGATCGCATTAAGCGGCACATACTCTATCGGGTTTCGATAGCGCCAGTCATTTTCTTCAAGGTCATGCAGTTCGATCGTTATCGCACCTTTGATGATACGAAAATCAAGTTGTCTGTTTTCAGATAATTCTGCAATATTCAGCTCATCAAGCGCGGACAACATCTTCTGGTCCAGGACCAGAAGTGCACCGATATCATCATGCTCATAACTTGTTAGCTGATCCGCGTAATCATAGACACCGACATCGACACCCTGCTCGGGGTGATAACGAAACCAGGAGTGATAGAACTGCTCACACAATAGATCAAATTGTCTGTCGCTTTCATTTAAGCTGGCCTGATCCACATTTTCTGCCTTGTTCTCGCGATCGGTATCCGGTTCTACTTCTGCGACTGCTGCATCTTCCGACTGGGTCATAACGTTTCTTCTTTCTCTGATTATTTATTCAGGCTTCTTCAATTATTTCAAAATCATGTGTCACATCGACACTTTTTTCCAGCATGATAGAAACTGAGCAATATTTTTCGGCTGTCATGTCTACTGCACGCGCCACTTTCTTTTCATCCAGACCTGACCCTTTTACGACATAATGCACATGGATTTTGGTAAAGACTTTTGGCGCTTCATCCGCGCGTTCTGCTGACAGCTCTACCTGACAGTCACTGATAGACTGGCGTTGTCGCTGCAGTATCATCACCACATCAAACGCCGTACAGCCACCCATGCCCAGCAGCACCATCTCCATCGGCCTGACACCGAGGTTTCGCCCGCCACTTTCAGGCGGACCGTCCATCACCACGGAATGCCCACTCTCGGACTCACCGACAAAAGACATATTATCTAACCATTTTACAACTGCTTTCATATTTGACCTTATTCGTCTGAATTCTTTAGCTTTTTAAGAATCTTGTGTATTATCTATTGTATCGAAATGAATGAAACATTACCGGGAACCAAGATGAGCATCATTAGAGAAATTCCAACCTTAAACCCTTCACTCGAACACCTGCTGAAGTTTTCTCATCGCAAGTCTTACAAAGCAAAAAAAATCATTATCCATGAGGGCGATGTTTCGAGCAGCCTGTACTATATCATTGAGGGCTCGGTAAGCGTACTGGCAGAGAGCGAAACTGGCGAAGAAATTATCCTGGCACAGTTAAATCAGGGTGATTTTTTTGGTGAAGCCGGATTATTCGAATTTGATGACGGTGATGAGGGTAAACGAACCGCGCGCGTACTCGCCCGCAGTGACTGCACCATCGCTGAGATCAGTTACGCACAATTCAAACAGATCGTGACCGAAGATCCCGCAGTGATGTTTCTGCTGACCAGTCAGATTTTTCACCGCCTGAAAAAAACCAGCATGAAAGTTCGCGACCTGATCTTTCTCGATGTAAAAGGCCGTATCGCACACGCCCTGCTGGAGCTAAGCGCGGAACCCGATGCCATGACCCACCCTGATGGCATGCAGATAAAGATTACCCGTCAGGACCTGGCCAAGATGGTCGGTTGTTCCCGTGAGATGGCAGGGCGTGTTTTAAAAGAGCTGGAAGAGGAAGATCTGATCACCGCGCACGGCAAGACGATCGTCGTGTTTGGCACACGTTGATACAAAAGATTATTTAAACCGCAGAGACGCGGAGGCACAGAGAAAAGCTTTTATTAGTTGTTAGCAGTATGAGCCTTTCTTTTTTTCTTTTAGCAAAAAATGTTTTTCCTCTGCGCCTCCGCGTCTCTGCGGTAATGTTTTAAAAATCAATTAAAAAACAATTCAGCCAGTTTTTCACCCGGATCCTCTGCCCGCATAAACGCTTCACCCACCAGAAACGCATTCACATTCTTGTCACGCATTAACTGCACATCATCTTTGCTATGGATCCCTGACTCTGTCACCAGGATATGATTCTCATCTACCATGCCCAGCATCGACAGCGTGGTATCAAGCGATGTATCAAAGTTTCGCAGGTTACGATTATTAATCCCGATCAAACGTGCACCGGTTTTTAGAGCACGTTGCATTTCCCGTACATCATGCACTTCCATTAATACGTCCATGCCAAGCTCATGAGCCAGATCAAACAATGATTGCAAAGTCTCATCATCTAAAGCTGCCACGATTAATAAAATGCAGTCAGCATCGATAACCCGCGCTTCATAGACCTGGTAAGGATCGATAATAAAATCTTTACGGATCACGGGTAGGTCACAAGCTGCCCTCGCCTGTTTTAAATACTCTTCATCGCCCTGAAAATAATCCTTGTCTGTTAGTATCGATAAACAGGCAGCGCCGTGGCCAGCATAACTTCTGGCTATCTCAGCTGGCTCAAAGTTCTCTCTTAACAAGCCTTTACTGGGTGATGCTTTTTTTATTTCTGCGATGACAGCAGATTGGCCATTATTAATTTTATTCTCGATAGACTTTATGAAACCACGCACAGCATCAGCGCTTTCACATCGCTGCTTTAATTCCTCGATAGAAACCTTTGCTGAACGCCCGGTTATTTCTTCGCGTTTGCGGTCGAGGATTTTGATTAATATATCGGGTGTTTTAATACTCATAGTCTATTTCTTATCATGCAGGCCGGCCAATGTTAAAGAAAACCTGGGCGATAGCGTTGCCGGCAAACCTGCTGCACCTGCAACGCTCCTTATGCAGGCCTACATTTAATTCAGGCATTTGTTTTTAATATTAGCTGTTCCAGTTTTTCTGCAACTGCGCCACTGGCAACGACTTGTTGTGCTTTTGTTACACCTTCCGCTAATGATGCGGTTAAACCTGCTGCATAAATTGCTGCACCTGCATTTAAACAAACGATATCTTTCGCCGGGCCATCGGTGTTATTAAAAACACTTTTTATTATCTCCAGGCTATGCGCAGAATCTGTTGCCCGTATTTGCTCAAGATCGGCACGCGACATACCAAAGTCTTCCGGCTGTATGGTGTAGGTTTTGACTTCACCTGCATTTAATTCAGCAACAAATGTTGGTGTTGCAATACTGATCTCATCCATACCATCTTCTGCGTGCACGACTAATACATGCTCACTGCCAAGCCGTTTCAAAACATGTGCTAACGGCTCGACCAGATCTTTACTGAATACGCCCAACACCTGATTAGGCGCACCGGCAGGATTCGTTAACGGACCCAGCACATTAAATATGGTACGCACGGCCATCTCACGGCGTGGTCCGATTGCATGTTTCATCGCACTGTGATGCAGCGGTGCGAACATGAAACCGACTCCGATTTCATTGACACACTCTGCTACCTGAGCAGGGTTTATCTCAAGATTTACGCCAGCCGTCTCCAGCACGTCAGCGCTGCCTGACTTGCTGCTGATAGAACGGTTACCATGTTTCGCTACTTTGCCACCTGCTGCTGCAACGACGATGGCGCTGGCGGTAGAGATATTGAAACTGCCTGAAGCATCGCCACCGGTACCACAGGTATCTACCAGGTGATCCTTATCGACCTCGACCTTGCTGGCGAGCTCTCGCATCACACCAGCAGCTGCCGCTATCTCATCGATGGTTTCACCCTTCATGCGCAAGCCGATTAAAAAACCGCCTACCTGTGCAGGGGTCGCCTCGCCGGTCATTATCAGGCGCATGGTTGCACCCATTTCATCCGCGCTTAGATCACGATTTTCGGTGACTGCTTTTATGGCTTCTTGCATCGTAATGGTGGTATCCATGCTCATCTTTCTCGTATTTATTTATATTCTAAATCAACTGTCATTTCGACCGTATGAGAGAAATCTTACACATATAGCGTATAAGATCTTTCACTATCGTTCAAGATGACAGCGTGTATATTAAACGGAATCTGTCATTTTGATTTTAAAAAATTATTTAACAGATCGTGACCATGCTCAGTCAGTATCGACTCAGGATGAAACTGCACACCTTCTACGTTCATGGTTTTATGACGTACACCCATGATCTCATCCATCTCTCCCTTTTCTGTTTCTGTCCACGCGGTAATTTCCAGGCAGTCAGGCAAAGATTCTTTTTCGATGACCAGTGAATGATAACGCGTTGCCGTGTAAGGATTACCCAGCCCCTCAAACACATGACCGTCTTTATGATAGATACGCGAGGTTTTGCCATGCATTATCTCTTTGGCATGAATGATCTTGCCGCCAAATACCTGGCCGATACTCTGATGACCGAGACAGACACCCAGCACAGGAATCACGCCAGCAAAGGTTTCTATCGCCTGCATCGATATACCCGCTTCATCAGGCGTACACGGTCCCGGTGAAATCATTAACTTTTCCGGCTGCTTCGCCTTGATCTCATCAACCGTGATCTCGTCATTGCGATACACTTCAACGTCCGCACCTAATTCACCCAGGTATTGCACCAGGTTGTATGTGAACGAATCGTAATTATCTATCATTAATAACATAGCTATATTTCTTTACTGCTTAAATTATTGGTCTCAGCATACGGTGACGCCATCGGCTCACCGACAAACACACCCTGTCCCGGCCAGGCAACGCTCTTCCAGTAAACCTCGATCAAAGACTCACCATCGAGATAACGCTCTATCACGATACCCGGGTTTGGAAACTTCTGGGTAAATGCACATGGTTCAACCACGGTACCATAACTGGCGGTAGCACCTGCGTCCAGCCAGCGCAATATACTCATCTGCCTGACACCAAACAGGTTACCGCCGCTGGATGTCAGGTGGTCTGCAATTGCACCCGGCACAAACTGATTACTTTTAATCTCTGCTACACGCGTCAGACCGGTAAAATAAAACATCACGTCATCTCTATCTTTCAGCACGTCGCCTTTTATCAGCTCTACATTAATGCGTTCAGACAAGATGCTTTTAATAACCGGATAACGCCATGAGCGTCTATTTCTTGCTTTGTCCGTCGTACTCATCAGGTAGGCAGTGGCTTCCGGTTTCGTCTGGTCAGAAGCTACACCCCTATCTATCATCGCCCGAACCTGTGCTAGCGAACTTCCTGCTAACATCATTGCAGGGCGAATATTTAAATCATCATTCGGCAATCCGGTATCTGAATTATAATATGCACTCAAACGTGTTGGTTTGCAGCCTTGTGCGCAAAACGCTTTATCAAAACCAAAAGCCACTGCCGAAGTTATCGACATGCACGCAACTTTAAAAGGTTTGCTCCAGGCCAGCGCATAATACTGCACTGCATCAGGTGTCTGTTTTTTTATCTGCCGGTAGATCTCATTAAACTTTTTTTCGCTTATCGAATTATTACCCGCAGGTATACTCACTTCGATTAAATTTTCCTGCGGTATACCTCGTTTGTTCTGATAATAGTATGCGATCAAACGGCTATCAGCATCTTGCGTATTTATCACGATCGCAACCTGTTGCGCAGTAATTTTTGCAGTCACACTCGAAGCAAAACCAAACAGCAGGAATAACACTGTAAGCAACCTCGATACATACATCATTATTGAGTTGAATCCAGACCCGCTTCTGCCAGCGTTACCGCACGAAATATGGCGCGTGCTTTGTTCATGGTTTCAGCCCATTCATTTTCAGGTACCGAATCATAAACGATACCGGCGCCGGCCTGTATCGACAGGTGTTTATCCTTGATCACTGCGGTACGGATCGCGATGGCGGTATCCATGTTGCCGTTCCATGACAGGTAACCGACCGCGCCCGAGTAGATGCCGCGTTTTACCGGTTCAAACTCATCGATGATCTCCATGGCGCGGATCTTCGGTGCGCCACTGACAGTACCGGCAGGAAACGTTGCACGTAACACGTCCATCGCACTTAAGCCATCTTGCAACTTACCGGTGACGTTTGAGACGATGTGCATCACATGCGAATAACGCTCGACCACCATCTTGTCAGTCAATTTCACCGTCGAGGTTTTACTCACCCTGCCGGCATCATTCCGTCCCAGGTCGATCAGCATCAGATGCTCGGCCAGTTCTTTAGGGTCTGCTAGTAATTCTTTTTCGAGGGCTATATCAGCGGCTTCATCTTTACCGCGCGGCCTGGTTCCAGCGATCGGCCGCACTGTAATCTCTTCGTCTTCGAGGCGGACCAGGATCTCAGGTGAAGAACCGACGACATGGTGGTCGCCCAGATCAAGGTAATACATGTATGGTGACGGATTCAGACTTCGTAATGCGCGATACAGATCCAGCGGCGGCGCATTAAATGGAATAGTTAAACGCTGTGACAGCACCACCTGCATGATATCGCCATCGACGATGTACTGTTTTGCCTTACTGACGGCGTCTTTATATCCTTGCTCGGTAAATCCTGAGACAAAATCTTCTTCGTTTACAGTCTGCCTGGTATGCCTGATTTTTTCTGGCAGTTTATTTCCCAGTGCATCTGCGATCTGCTGCAGTCTAGCTTCGCCGTGTTCCACGCCGTTGGTTTCACTGGTATCGACATGGATGATGATATACAGCTTGCCAGAGAGGTTATCAAATACCACGACCTCGTCAGACACCATCAACAATATATCCGGCGTCTGCAGAGGATCGGGCTTATCGTTTTTTTCCAGGCGTTTCTCTATATAACCGATAGTTTCGTAACCGAAATACCCCACCAGTCCACCGGTAAAACGCGGCAACCCACTATCATCCTGGGCATCATCATATACTTTGAACTGTGCCTGAAAATCATCGATCCATTGCAGCGGATCATCGACCGTCTGCTTATCGATTAACTCATCTTCATCATATCGTGAAATTTCATAGCCGGAAATTTTGATTATCTTTTTGCATGGCAGACCGATGATGGAATAACGGCCCCACTTTTCACCGCCGTGAACCGACTCGAACAGGTAACTGTATGGTGCATTCGCCAGTTTCAGATAAGTGCTAAGAGGGGTATCC
>JADFWF010000225.1 GCA_015222965.1 Pseudomonadota bacterium
ACCGCTTCATCATTTGCAAGACCCTTACCACGCGTTATATAGGCAAGAAACGATTCATCCACATCTATCTGCTGCCCGCTTGCAAGCAGCGCAACATCAATTTTTGTTTTTGCGGGGAAATCTGTATCACCATCATTCTTACCGCCATAGATTCGAGTGAGTTCACCTGTTGCGGGTTTATATGTCTTATAGTCGGCAGCCTGGCCAGCGACTTCGGGTAACGCCCACAGCTGTATCATGCGGTTCCACTCACCGTCCGGGTTAATCTCATTGTGAGAAAAGCCTTCACCGCCTGCACGCTGCACCTGTACAACATCACGCGTAAGATCTTTTCCGTGTTCCAGGGAACCCTCGTGTTTGATGTTACCATCGACCATCACAGAGATAACATCTATCTCATGATGACTGTGCATATGTGTTTCACCATGCGGCATAAAGCGGGCATCCGCCAGGTAGACAAAGTTACCGATGCCGGGCCAGCTGCCATCATCGTTTTCATGCGGACCAAAAAGCCTGGGTTCTTTTACCAGGCGATGCTCTTTTAAACCTGCAAATCCGCCTTCACGCAAACTGTCTCGTTTTAAAATATCCATAATATTCTCCACTTACTTCTAGCTAATCATTTGATTTACATGACCTGCTTCATTTCTACCGCCGTACTTTCTGACAGGCTGTTCACTGCGGCGATCAGCTGTATATTAATTTCATCATTATTCAGGCGACCCTGTTCAATATCAAAATTTTCATAAAAGCTCGGCACTGAAAGACTGGCCTTTACATGCCCGTCAAAAAAGGGGGCTGATGCCACTGCCGTTGCCAGAACACTTGACGCGCCTCCGGGGCCGGGTGTGGTAGCAAGCATGACCATCGGTTTATTCTGAAACACTTTTGGATTAATGCGTGATGCCCAGTCGAAGATATTCTTATAAGCCACTGTGTATGAACCGTTGTGTTCAGCAAATGAGATGATGAGTGCATCGCTATCACTGATCTTATCCAAAAAAGCTTTTGCTAATTCGGGCTGACCGAGTTCGACTTCTTTGTCCTCACTGAATAAGGGCAGCTCATAATCATTGATATCAAGCATATCTACCTCAGCCTCTTCGAGCTGACTGGCAGCATAACGTACCAGCTGATTATTGATGGACCTGGTACTGCTGGTTGCTGCAAATGCGAGTATTTTCATGTGACTGTCTCCCCAAATGGTTTTGTAATGGCTAAATTCGATAACATGGAAAAAGTATAAATTGTTAACATCTGTTTATAAATATGATATATAGAAAGACACTGTTTCCAAATGGAGCATAATGGAGAAATATAATGGTTCAGAAAGTCGCAAATACCGACCTGTTAGATGGCGTTACCGTGTTCGTCGGTGTAATCAATGCCGGCTCATTTACCGCTGCAGCGCACGCCCTGGGGCACTCCACCTCCTACGTGAGCAAGGTGATCACCCGTCTTGAGAAACGTCTGGGCAGCCGCCTGCTCAATCGCACCACACGTACCATCAGCCTGACCGATGCCGGCCGCGCCTATTACGAGCGCTGCAACCAGCTGGTGATTGATGCAGAAAACGCTGAACGTTCGATCAATCAATTACAGGAAAAACCCAGCGGCTTGCTGCGCATCAACGCCCCGGGCAGTTTCGCATCTAAATATTTACTCGATGTTTTACCAAAGTTTATGCAACGCTACCCTGAGGTGAAACTTGAAGTGGAGTTTAATGACCGCCTTATCGATATCGTTGCCGAAGGATACGATGTAGTGATACGGGTCGGCGAGATCAAAGACAGCAACCTGGTGGCACGAAAATTCACCTCTTCTCATAGTGTGGTCGTGGCATCACCCGACTACCTGAAACGCAGAGGCCAACCGAAGCAGGCCGAAGATCTGACGCAGCACGATAGTATCGTCTACTCTCTATTGCCGGCGCCGACACAATGGATTTTTTATAAAAACGGGATACGTTCCAGTGTCACAGTTGAGCCGCGTGCGATGTGCAATAGCCCTGATATCGAAGTAGCCATGGCTGTGCAGGGCGTTGGCATAACACGGCTGCCTTTATTCACCTGTGAGAAAGAAGTGGCAAATGGTGAGCTGCAGGTCATCCTGGAGGACTACGATCAGCTCAAATATGATATTTATGCGGTATACCCGCACCGGCAATACCTCACCGCAAAAGTACGTGCCTTTGTGGATTTTGTGGTTGAGACGTTTGCCTGATAACTATCAGGGACAGAACACTTGTTCATGGTGCTGTTTTGTTGAATTGGGTCACAAAACACCTGACTGCTTTTGACTGAATAAAAAATCGTGAACCGGTTCAAAGTATGCTGACAGTCATTCTACTATTCTGTGTTCACACAATAACAAATGAGAGAAAAAACATGTACTACACAAATATTAATGATTATGAGCAGCTGCTAAATACAAGCGAAGTTCAATCGCCTGATATGGGCATCACGACAATAATTGTCATCGCCCTGATAGCAACATTTCTGCTTTTAATTTAATCTCCATTGGCTGGCAGAGCTACCGGCACCTCTCGAACAACCTCAGCGGGCAGGTGCCTTCAATTTCTGCTCCCTTTAATTTATATCCCATTTAATTTCTATCCCCTTTAATCTACGGCCGTATCCATTGTAAGACCTGATTCTATATACCTTTATTGCCAATAAGAAGATAGATTAATTTTATATACTGACATTGAAAGAATACGAGTATTCGATACATCTGCCATTTCAACTGGGAGAACAACATGTCTAGAAAACATCCCATCATTGCCGTAACCGGATCATCCGGCGCGGGTACTTCAACAGTAAAAAACGCACTGGAACACATCTTTAACAGGGTGGGCGCCAAAGTAGAATTTGTTGAAGGTGACAGCTTTCACCGCTATGACCGCAAGGACATGAAGAAGGAGCTGAAAAAGGCTAAAAAAGAAGGCCGCAACCTCAGCCACTTTGGTCCAGAGGGCAATCTGTTCGATAAGCAAAAAGAACTGTTCCGCAGTTACGGAGCATGCGGTACCGGAAAGCGCCGCCGTTATGTGCATGATGAACATGAAGCAGCGCTCTACGGCGTGGATCCCGGAAACTTTACCGAATGGGAAGAACTGGAGCCGGATTCTGATCTGTTGTTCTATGAAGGCCTGCACGGTGGCCTTGTCAGTGACGAGATCAACATCGCCGAAGATGTCGACCTGCTCATCGGTGTAGCCCCCACTATCAACCTGGAGTGGATTCAGAAAATAAACCGTGATACCAGCGAACGTGGCTATCAGCCCGAAGATGTTATCGATACCATCCACCGTCGGATGTACGACTACATGCACTACATCATGCCGCAGTTCGATCACACCCATATAAACTTCCAGCGTATCCCTATCGTCGATACCTCCAACCCATTTAATAAGGATCGTGGTATTCCGACCGCGGAACAGAGCCAGGTTTTGATTCACTTTCTCAAAAACAAACCGTCGGTTGAATACAAACTAAACCTGCGCGGACTGATCGAAGGTTCTTTTATCTCGGGCTTTAACACGCTGATAATTCCCGGCGGCAAGATGTCTTACGCGATGGAACTGATCCTGACGCAAAACATCCTCGACCTGATGGAGAGACGCGGACACCTGGAAAGAAGAGAAGATACGGTGACGAGTGAGTAAAATAACCTGCAAGCATTGCGGCTAAACATTTGATGGGGATAATAACTACTGCTATTCCTGCCGAACACCGACACCGGCGCAACAGGAAAGGAATATTACTACGCTAAAGAAAAAGTTTATTTACTTTTTCGTTTTACCAACTATTTTTTGCGCGATAATAATCGTATGGGTAGCGAGATAGAAATAACTAAGATTAATGCAGATGCATATAGAAAAAATATCTAACAACCATCAGATAGAAATAATCGAAGCGCTTGCCTGTGAGATATGGAATGAACACTTCACCCCTATCATAGGAAAAGCTCAAGTCGATTATATGCTGGAAAAGTTTCAATCAAAAAAATCTATCGCCAAACAAATAGAAAATGGGCATTTATATTTTTTAATCAGAAAAAACAGCCGGCATATTGGTTATTTAGGTGCATCCCCTGAAAGTTCTCACTTATTTTTAAGCAAGTTATATATTACATCCGCAGAGCGCGGCAAGGGATACGGAAGAAAAGCGATAAAATTTCTTGAGGATCTGGCTATCGAAAAAGAGTTAAGGAAAATCTTACTTACAGTCAATAGAAATAATTCCGACACGATAGAAACGTACAAAAAACTTGGCTTTGTAGTTCAGAGAAGCATCGTTAAAGATATTGGAAGTAACTTCGTTATGGATGATTATGAGATGGTGAAAGACATCTGACATGATAATTAAAGGAACAACTTGAACCGCTGCCGCTCAATTTAAACTGTAGTAACTCAAGCCCGACCTGACAAATTACAAAAAAGCTCCGGATTAAATCTTACAAATCAGTATAGCTATACTGGTCTCAAAACAATCATACGACCTTGGGGGACTTTTTCTGGAAGAAAAATTTTTACCTAAAAGCAGACACTCAAAGCACAATCATCTTAAAATAACAGAAAAGATTACAGCCTCTGGCGAATGATTATCATTTTTTACCGCTCCCTATAATTCTATCCAACCCTTATGATTCACACTGCAATTCTTCATTGATCTTTTAATATTACTCATATCGCAGTGGTTCAGGTCGTGAAAAAACATACCCTTGAGCATAGTCAACACCGATATGTCTGAGCAGGTCAACGGTCTGCTGATCTTCAACATATTCAGCAATTGTTTTCTTGCCCATGATATGGCCGATCTCATTAATGGATTTTACCATTGCTAAGTTGATGAGATTTGTGGTGATATCTCTAACGAATTCGCCATCAATTTTGAGGAAATCAACGGGCAGGTTTTTCAGGTAACCGTAAGACGATAGGCCGCTACCGAAATCATCCAACGCAAATTTACAGCCCAGCTTGTGCAACTCATCCAGAAATGCCGTTGCCTTGGCCAGGTTGGCTATAGCTGCAGTTTCAGTGATTTCAAAACAGATGACTTCAGCCGGCACGCCGTATTCCTGCAGCTTGTCATGAATATAGGAAGCTAAAGAACTATCCGTAATAGAATTCCCGGACAGATTAATACTGCAGAGATTTATTTGATCTAGTTTACTCCCCAGTTGAGATAGCCAGAAAAAGGTTTTGTTGATAACCCATTTATCCAGTGACAGCATAAGATTGTAACGTTCTGCCGCCGGGATAAACATATCCGGGCCTATGATATTACCGTCCCTGTCTTCCATGCGCAGCAGTATTTCACAGTGTAGTGCATCGTTTTCACCCGTATTGCCGATGGGTGTGATTGCCTGTTTGTATAATACCAACCGGTCTTCTTTCAGGGCCTCCTGAATGCGGGAGACCCAGGTCATCTCACCAAGCCGCATGGAAAGCTCTACATCATCGTGTTTATATACGTGAAACCTGTTTCTGCCATCCTCTTTCGCTTTGTAGCAGGCGGCATCAGCCGCTGACAGCAACTCTGAGAAATCTATAAAACGACCCTGCACCGGCACCAGCCCAATACTGACACCGATGGTGAAGACCTTCTCTTCCCAGTAAAAATGATATTGCTGGAAATTTTCGATTAGTTCGCTAGCGACTTCCTCGGCTTTATCGAGTGGACAGCCTTCGAGCAACAGTCCAAATTCGTCACCGCCAAGACGTGCCAGTGTGTCACTGGCACGTTTTTCTTTTACCAGCATCTTGCTGACCTGTCGCAGAAGCTCATCACCGGCGACGTGGCCACAACTATCGTTTACCACCTTGAACTGGTCAAGATCGAGGTACAGCATACAGTGCTGCGTGTTCTCGTTAATTTCACTGAACACATATTTAACGTGAACCTCGAAGGCGCGTCTGTTCATCAGCCCGGTAAGTGCATCATGGCTGGCCTGATGGGTAAGTTTGTCCCTGAGCTGGTGAGCCTGGGTCAGGTTCCGCAGGTAAGCTGTAAAAAAAGTTTCATTTTCATCATCGATGCGAGTGATGCTTAGCTCAACAGGAAATTGATGCCCTTTGGCATGCAATGCCGTCGTTTCGATGCGTGTATTGAGGATGGTGCTGTTGCCTGTTTCCAGCAATCTTTTCATGCCGTTGTGATGTTTTTCTCTTAATTCTGGCGGGATAATAAGTTCAGCGAGATCAAAACCGATCATTTCGTTAGGTTTATAACCAAACGTTTTCTCAGTCGCAGGGTTAACTTCCATCACCCTGCTGTTGGCATCGATACTGATGATAGAGTCAAGTGAGGAACTCAATATAGCTGACTTACGTGACTGGCTTGATGCCAGGGCCAGGATGACCTTTTCTTTTTCTCTGAGCTGATGCTTCAGATGAAAGAATGCAATAATAAGTCCCAGTGCGCCGATCAACCAGGCTATGGCAAACAGCCTGGCATCGTTCTCGCTTTCAATCTCCTGCCTGGCAAGAAGATCCTTCATCGGCAGGGCAATGGTGACTCCGCCGCCAACGCCATTGTTTTTTCCAGCCAGATTGCTATGGCACAAGATACAGCCTTCTTGAATTGGCAGCGGCTGAATCAGCCGCAAGTATGGCTCGCCATCGATACTGGTATATTCAAATATCTCTTTTACGCCTTTTTCAAGCTGTAGCAGGGCCGCCTTTTCCCAGGCATCAGGTATGTTGTCCGAGTTGACTGGTTGCAGACTGGTGACTCGCCCTGCAATACCGTACAGATGGCTGAATTCTTTGTCCATCTCACGTACTACCCTGGCTGGATTGACCATTGACAGTTGGATACCTGATGGCGTGGTGACATCACGATCCTTGATATGTGCCAGAAACGGGTCAGGTTGATAATGTTCGCCGACAGGAATATAAATCCGGCCATGTCGGGTCATCCAGAATCGAAAAGCCTTGTCTTTATTAAAATTTGCCCGTGCCTGATTTTCAGCTAATTCCTGCGTGGTCTGCTGATTATGCATGTGCTTCCAGTTTGCCAGTCCGGCTATCACTAGGCTCCAGACTACAAACAGGAAAATTATATAAGAATTAATAGGTGTCGTTTTATTTGTTTTCACAAATCACATCGGCGCAAATACAACTAAAAAAATATTATTTATACAGCTGATTGTAGCAGTGAAACTTACAAATTTAGGTGCAGAGTTAGTTACTGACAAACCTCTGTAGAAATAATAACTATTATAGGTAATCTTTTCGTAGTCAGCGCATTCATTCAATCGCTCTGCTTTGAGGCATTCTCGCACACTCATGACAGACGTTTGAAAACTTAAAATGTCAGCTTTGTAGCATTTCTTCACATTTAGGCAATTTTTCCAGATGTCCGATTTGTGGTGGATTGGTCTATTAAGATGGAAACGTTGAGTGTCGTCTTTGTAAAAAAGGGATATTTTACGTAACAGACATTAAGGTGTACCAACTTTTCTGTCGCTACCAACACATAAGAGACCTTGGGCGACTTTTTCTAACAGCGAAAATCACCACAATAGGAGACATTCACGATTGGTTAAATTTTAATCCCTCCTGCACTTTTAATTAACCAAACCGGAGCATATAGGTCATTGTTATATCTTTTGACTAGTAATAGCCAAATGACTTTTTTGCTAGAACGTTTGTTTTATTCGACGACCATCCTCAACATCATCACTCGGATGGTTGACCACCTGCTCTCTTTCACTGATGCCCTCCAGAATCTGCGCGACCAGGCCATTGCGCTGTCCGACTTTAACTATGCGTCGTTTTACACGGTTATTTTCAACAACAAAAACTGCCCAGCCCCGCTGGTAACGAAACAGGCTACTGGCAGGTATCTGCAAGACATCATCTTCATGCCAGAGAACAAACCGCGCCTCGACCCGATAACCATCACCTACGCGCTGCCATTGTTCTGCCGGTGAAGTGAAATCAGAAATAATCAGCACGCGCTGCTCTTCCACACCTAGGGCAGAGACTTTTGTAAAACCGACCGGTTCGATTATACGCACGATGCCCTCCAGCGGCACCTCGCCGCCCCAACGTTCGAAAAGAACTTTCATGCCCGGTTTAATTTTGACTGCATCGGCGGAAAGCACATCAACTTCGACTTCTAGCACTTTCGGGTCGCCGACTTCCAGCAGACTATCGCCAGTGCGCACAGGGCCTTCACATTCTCGTACCACCTTGAGCACTTTACCATCAATCGGTGAAACTATCGGCAAACGCTCTGCCGGTTCACCGCGATCAGATGCTGTGTATTCGAGCACGGTTTTTGCAGCCTGAAGTTCATAACGTGCCACTTCCACCTGGAAGTCAGCAGAGCGTTGTGTCGCCGCGGTTGTCTGTACCTTGGTGTCTGCCTTGTCGTAAGCATCGGTTGAGATCACGCCTTTCTCGACCAGTGGCAGCAGACGTTTATGTTCGATGACGGCAAGTTTCGCGGCGGCTTCTGCTGCTTCGGCCTGCTGTTCGGCAGCATGTAATGCTGATTCAGCGGCAGCGACCTGCGCTTTGGTCTGCGCCCGGCTGCGCGGATCGAGCACCTGTGATTCCAGCGGGGTGATGCCCAGCAGTACTTGACCCTGTGTTACTTCATCGCCGACATTAAGTTTCTGGCGACAAGCTACGCCGTCTACCGGTGCCGAGATGATGTAACGGTCGACTACCCGGGTGCGGCCTTCTTCTTCGATGGTGATGGTGAGCGGTGCGCGTTTTGCCGCGATGGCTTCGACGAATACCGGCTGTGGCCAGAAACCCCAGATTAACAGGGCCACGATCAGTACAACGATGGAGCTGATCACAGGATGTTTTTTTAATGACATATTCAGGGGATTATTCATGATTTACTCTTTACTCTTGAGTACGGCCACCATATCGAGATGGGCCAGGTTACGCCAGATCATTATGGCGGAAACGATGGATGACAGAATGACCACCAGCGCGGAAAAGGCATAAACATTGATGCCCAGCACCAGTGGCACACGGTAAAGATCGCTATCAAATTCAAATGCCATGTAAGCACACAGGCCATAACCGATGAGGAAACCCAGCGGGATAGCGATCAGGGTAAACAGCGCCAGTTCGCCCAGCAGAATGTAGGCCACTTCGCTACGTTCGAAACCGAGCACGCGCAAGCTGGCCAGTTCGCGGTTACGCTCTGACAGCGCGATGCGCATGCTGTTATAGATAACACCGAAGGCGATACTGGAGCCGAGCAGTGTGGAGATGAAAGTAAAAAACAGGATTGTCTCGGCGATGGTGTCGTAGAATGACTGGATGGATGAATCATGTTCGACCACACCGGCCACTCGCGGCATTTCTTTCAGCTCGGCATAAATATCGCGCTGGTATATATCATCAACTTTCAGCAGTGCGCCGGTCAGTGCATGGCCTTCTTTTAACAGCGCATTGAGCGACTCTATGCGCATGTAGACATTCACACCCAAAAATTGTTTGGCGGTACCGATGACCGGCACCTGCACGGTCGGACGGTTTCCCTCCAGCACTTCGATGGTGAGCATGTCACCAGTTTTGATGTGCAGCAGTTCAGCTAGGTAACCGGTGAGGATGACACCTTCTTTCGGCAACTTGATGACATTCAGCTCGGTATCAAGCAGGCGCATCAGGCTGCCATTGGGCTCGATGCCATTGACGGCGGTGCGGTAAAAACGGTGCTCAAACTGCAGCTTCGCCGGCACGATGCGAAAACCTTCAACATGTTCCACACCCTGCAAACTTTGCAGTGAATACAGTGAACGTTTTGATGCAGGTTCGGTATAAATCACGATCATGTCTTCGCGCTGGCTCATGCCGTACTGCATGTCTACCATGTAGTTGATGGCGCCTTCCTGGAAACCGCTGACCATTATGATGCCGCAGGCCATGGCGATGCCGAGTGTGGTCATCAGGGATTTCAGCGGGCGGCGTTCGATATGGCGCAGGATCATGCGCGTGGGTTGTGACAGCCAGCGCTGCAGCCCCAGATGTTCGGCCAGCGTGGTGTGGTATTTTGCCGGCAGTTCCGGCCGCATCGCCTGTGCCGGCGGCAGCCTTGCCGCACTGTACACCGCGTACAGCGTACCGATCACGGCCACCACCATGCTGATCAACGCTGCGGCGATGACAACCTGTGGTTTTAACACGTAGATCATGTATGGCAGACTGTACATCACCATGTAGATGTTGCTCATGCCCTTGCCCATCCAGATACCGATGCCGATGCCTGCGATGACACCGATGCTAACGATCATCAGCACCAGTTTGATATAATGCAGCCCAACGGCCATATCGCTATAACCAAAGGCTTTTAGCGTGGCAATTTCTTCGCGCTGTAAACGCACCAGGCGGCTGATGACCACGTTAAGCAAAAACGCGGCGACGCCAAAAAAGATCACCGGAAAAATGGTTGCGATGGTGCGCTGCTGCTTGAGCTCTTCGGATAAAAAACGGTTAGACAGCTGGTCCTTGCGGGCGATGGTGCCGATGCCGCCGTAATCTTTCAGGATGTCATCGAG
>JADFWF010000030.1 GCA_015222965.1 Pseudomonadota bacterium
CATCAGTTAAAAACAAAAAGACTAAAAACCTGTGTTCTCAGCGGCGCAGACGATGGGGTTTGCTTTTACTGCCAACTGATGACTGCAAACTGCCAACTTCTCTTAAGGCTCAACTAGCGACAACACTACAATATTCGATAACACACAAAAAAGCCTGCTCATACATCGTATGAGCAGGCTTCTTAAATCTATCGACGAAGGTACTACTGATCTACTTTGATGTCACCTTGTATACGATATCAGTATCGATGATTTTCAGACCTTCTGGAAGCTCAGGCTCAGCGATCATCTCAACTTCCGCATCATACACATCAGTCAGCTCGCCAGTATCAACATTATATAAATGCTGGTGCACTTCAGGATTGGAATCATAGAAGACACGCTCACGGTCAATCAGCACTTCACGCACCACGCCTTTGTTAGAAAATAAACCCATGGTGTTATAAACCGTGGCGCGTGAAACACGGTTTCCATCACGCGTTACACCATCAAGAATTTTCTCTGCAGACAGATGCTGAGGGCGCTGAAATAAAAACTCTGCGATCTCTACGCGCTGGCGGGTAGGTGAAATTTTAAAGTGTTGCAGCAAAGAAACAACTTCACTACGCTCGAGTGGGAATGCAATGTTTAATGTGTTCATGCGTAGATTATAACCAATCTATTTAAAAAAGGAAGGGCAAACCTGCAAATATGTCATAGTTTTTTATGGCCATTCTAAACCCACTAAAAACAGCCTATCCCTTGTGTGGCACGGGTTACATAAAGCCAGATGCAGTGGAAGCCTGACAATCTCATTAGAAACAGTCTCATATAAGGCTTTTTTATTATAAGATTTCTTTACACAGAGTGTCGGATTTCTTTCCATCCAGCCTGTATTGATTAAAGGCGAAAAACGCTGTTCATCATCAAATGCCCGCACAAACTGCTCCGTGTTTAACCACCAGCTGCGCAAGTGGTCTGCACAACACTTCTCCGGCGAAACGACATTCTGTTGCCATGGATAATACAGGCGCCCCTTCAAAATAACGGTGCAGCAGTCTATTTGTAAGCCACGCTGTTTCAGCCATTTCGCCACCCGCTGATCACGACTAACAACACTTTGTCGATGCAATAAGTGATCTACCTTGATATCCAGCCGATCACACAAATTCGGCCCATGCCAGTTAATCATCTCGGAAGTATCACCCACGCCTAAATAAAACTTTACCGCCACTTCCCAATGCATGATTTTTTTCGTTACTTTATCTAGCACGATAAAATCGATCTCACCCAGCGTTTCACCATCGATGATGATCTGTAGATTATGTTCGATAACCTGGTATCTCGGATTATGGCAGAGCCAAAAATACCACAGGGTTTCAAAGTATTTGCCCAGCCGGCGATCCTTCTGCTCGGCAAGCAATTTTTCGAGCTGAACCGGATCCTCATCAACCGCTAGCAACCATGGCAATGATTGCTCAAAAATCTGTTTAAACCATTTACTTTCCGGCCACACACATGATGCTGACAGCTTCGAGATGAGCGGCGGGCTACACACAGCCCATGCTAGATCACGGACTGACTGGTGTTTAAACTCAACTGGATCTGTAAGCATTATCTCGGACTGTTAATAGAGCTGCACTTAACTATAAGGCATAATACGAAGATGAAACATGCTTTATTTCCTTTAGGCACCGTGCTTTTTCCCGGCAGCATACTGCCGCTGCAGATTTTTGAACAACGTTATCTGAACCTGATCAAAGACTGCATGAAACAGCAGACCGGCTTTGTTACCGTTTTGATTAGTGAGGGCAAAGAAGTAGGTGCTACGCCACAGATCTATTGTACCGGCTGTTATGTGGAGATCATTGACTGGGAATCGCTGGAGAACGGACTACTGGGCATCAGCGTACAGGCGAAGTACCGTGCACATCTGTCAAACAGCTCAGTAAGAGATGACGGCCTGTTACTCGCTGAGGTTTCAGTCATCGAATCAACGCTGGATAAGAACCCGGCTCTACCAAAGGCCTTTAAACCGCTGTCAGATACCCTGGAGCAATTATTAAACCACCCTTTCGCCGAACGATATAAAAACAAAGTCGACTTCAACAACACCGCAGATATCTGCTATCGCCTTGGTGAACTATTGCCCATCAGTAACAAACAGAAGCAACTGCTACTGGAGACAGAAACCACAGAACAGATGCTGGACCAGCTTGCGCTGCATATAAATGCTTTACAAGCTTAAGCTTTAAAAATATTTCGCCGCCTTGCCCACTGTGGTGAATAGCTTTTAAATGCTAAAATTCACCGAATAATTTATTTGAGGAAAGTTTTATGGCCTGGTGGGGTACATTTATTGGCGGTACGTTAGGGTTTGTCTTTGGCGGACCGATTGGCGCAATCATTGGCGCCGCGCTCGGCGGTAATTTTGATCGCGGCATAAAAATGGGCGGCCAGTTTGACATGGGCGACCAGGAACGGGTACAGGCCGCTTTTTTTACCACCGCATTTTCGGTGATGGGGCACGTCGCCAAAGCCGATGGCCATGTCAGCGCTCAGGAGATCGCTGCCGCTAAAAGCATCATGTCTCAGATGCAGTTATCTGCAGAGCAGCGTAAAGCCGCAATCAAATTTTTCGACCAGGGAAAAACGGCAGATTTCCCGCTTGAAGAGATACTGCATCAGTTTAAAAAAGAATGTCATGGCCGCCGTAATCTTATTCAGATGTTTGTCGAGATCCAGATCGCTACCGCGCTGGCTGACGGCAAAGTTGATGAAAGTGAAAAACGCGTCCTTTATACCATCGGTAAAATCCTCGGCTTTTCCCGTAGCCAGATCGACCATCTATTCAACATGGCAAATGCGCAGGGTGCCAGCACTAATGATTCACTAACACTGACACAGGCCTATAAAATACTCGGCATCAACAAAGATAGCAGCGAGGCCGAAGTCAAAAAAGCCTATCGACGATTAATGAGCCAGCACCACCCGGACAAACTGGTCGCTAAAGGGTTACCTGACGAAATGATTCAGCTGGCAACGGAAAAAACACAAGAGATACGCAAAGCGTACGATCTAATCAAGAAAAACTTAAAATAGGTTAACCATGGAAATCTCAGGCCCACTAAACATAGGCGTATTAGACAACGACACTGGCGGTCGTGAATTACACCTGAGCTTTAAAGCA
>JADFWF010000031.1 GCA_015222965.1 Pseudomonadota bacterium
GACGGCCTTTTTTGGGTACTTTTTTTGGCTGCAGAAAAAAAGTGCCTCGCCCGCGGTGCGAATACCGCAATGCCAAACTAAACACCAACAGTAACTATTGCTCAGCCCACCCTTAACTCAATCAACACAAGCTAAACCTAAATCGCGGAATGAAAAAAATCCGCTCCTACAGGTAAGTGCACCAATCGTGGTGTAAATCGTAAAGCCTAACCAAAAGCACCAAGTAAATACCAGGAAAAGAAACCATAAAAGTATAAGGAAGCTACAACTGATATCACAAATTACCCCTTTCAATCTGCTCCTTAATCCGCGCAAGCCCATGATCAAACGCCAACGACGGAAACCCAAAATGACTAACAAGCCGCGCGATGTTCCTCATCCATCCACGGTACAGGGTGTATTCAAAATCGAGCTCAACGCGAGTATTTTCACCTGACTCGATCAGCCTGAGATCACCCCTGGCAAAACCGTCGGCATGGCGCGATTCCCAAACCAGGTTTTCTCCCGGTTCGAAGGTGGTAATGAGTGATTCAAATGTGACCCTATGACTTAGAGGTGCGTGGATTACCCATCGTGACCGTCGGTCATCGAGTATATCTATGCGCTCGATAATGGGAATAAATTGCTGGAAGTGACGGAAATCAGCCCAGTAGTCGAATATTTGCTGTGGTGATGCCTTTATCGTTAGATTTTTTTGCAATAGCATTGTTAGTTAAAGTTGTAATCAGATTCTGGTTGTTGCCTGTGTCATTTTATGAGGCTTTTTTTGATTAAAATCAAATTTTCTTGATTAAAATCAAATATCCTTACAATAAACATGTAAATAATGGAGCTCATATATTTTATGAGATACAGAGACGTGTTTTCAATTAGTGTTAAAACCATAAGTAAGCTTAAATCCGTACCGTTAAATGACACAACCCTAATCTTTCGTTTTCATATTATGCCTGCTGCGAGCCTGGCATGGTAGAGCCGAAGCTGGACCCTGAAGTCATCCACACAGAAATAGACCTGCTGGCAGCCGCGATACATATCGATCGTTACGTGATTGATGCGATGGACCGGCTGGAAGAAGATTTTGCCCAAATACATTCTCTTACCATGCAGACGTTCAAACAGCTCAGCAAGAATAAACATGTGTTGAACGATAAAGTTTTGAATGATGAAATAACGCCGGGTGAAGATGTTAATTGTAACCTGGAAAAAATCACCTTATACAATGTGCAGATGGAAAAGATTGCTAACTCTCCGAAAGCAAGGTTACAGAGACTGTGCGCATGTTGTGACCGCAGCTTTGCTTTTTATGGTGATATTATAAAATCGACTGGTGATGAAACTATCAAGCTGGCAGCGCAGGATCTCGCATCAACCGCACTTGATCGCATCGGAATTCTGAGGCAGGCGCTTGGTAGTGAATGCGGCTGTGATAATTTAGACAGTTAAGTTTTCAGATGATAGAGCTATAACTCAGTCACTAAAACAAATTTACAGATGTAAAATTACCAGGGCGGTACCTTTAATCATGAAACAGATGATGGTGTGGAAATTACCTGTGATTTTTGCAATAGTTATATTGTCTTCTAATGCCTTTGCTGATCACTCTAAAAGCTTTGATGGTTATCGTGTATTTAAAGCCAACTGTTCTGTGTGCCATGGATTAGATGGCACAGGTAATGGTCCATTGGCCAGCAAGCTGGAAACAAAACCGGCTGATCTAACAAACAGTAACCGCCTTGAGAAAAAAAGTGACCGCGAGCTATTCAAGATAATAGAGGGCTCTGCACCTCATGGTCAGTTATCAGACGACATGCCGCAATGGGGGCTGGCTCTACCACAGGCACAGATCCGATCACTGCTTAGCTATGTGCGTTATCTGCACAGTTCAAAACACCCTGTTTCTGGTAATCCGGTAATGGGTAAACAGATCTATGATGATAACTGTGCTATCTGTCATGGACCTGATGGCAGAGGTGAAGGCACGATAACAAAAATCTATGACATGGAACCTGCGGATCATACCGATGCCAGCAGCATGAATCTTATGTCTAATGAAAAGATCTATTCGATAATTTCTGATGGCACCAAAGGGGCGAAACTTATGCCCGGCTGGAAAAACATCCTGTCAGAGAAAGAGATCGGAGATGTAATCAGCTACATCCGTTTACTTTCGGCACATTAGATACTATGCATAGGGAAAGATAAAAGTGAGAATCAAGGTAAGCTTTCCACGCATACTGAGAGATGAAATGTGAATACCACATCTGATAACTGGCTGGTACATGATCACCATCAATATGATGCTGCGCTCGATGACTGCGAGATGGCCGCTGATGTGGGAGAGTGGAAAAAGGCAAAAGACCTGTTTCAGAAATTTGTAACCGACCTCAAGCTTCATATGCAGATGGAAGACGAAGTGCTCTATCCTCTATTCATAGAGGAGAACGGTGACCCGGACGGCGTCATAGCTCATCTTAGTGGTGAACATGACTATCTCGTACATTTAGTAAGCGACCTGGCTTACATCATCAAGAGTAATGATTTCGACCATTTTCTAGATTGTCTTGAGCCCCTGCATAAAGCCATGAGCCAGCATAATAATCATGAGGAAAAAGTATTTTTAAATATGGCTAATCAGTCGATACTGATGCGACGTGATGAGATCGTCGAACGCCTGAATGCTGTGCACGATAAACCAGGTAAGCGCGTCTGGGATTTCTGATCCTGATGCCAGTGTTTTGAACTTGATTAATCACCTTACCAGTTTTGAGTATCACGCTGAACATAACTTGCAGTGTCGTTTAAGTTCGATGTTTTCCAGGCCGAACAATTTATTTCAGAAATTTTTACTGACGATTGTTTTTATTCTGGTCTGTTTGTTGGTTTGCCAGGGAAGTGCAAATGCAGGCTTGATGAAAAAAATTGATCCGGTCGCCGAAGCAACCCCCTTTGCCCAGACCTTCTTCCCGTCAGCGGACCATCTGGATCCGTTTGAAGGTGAACCGGCGTCAGCGTCAGTCTATGACGCAAACAGGTTGCTTGGATATGTGTTTTTTACCGATCATATCCTGCCCATACCGGGTTATTCCGGCAAACCCATGCATACTCTGGTCGGTTTTGATCTGACGGGAAAAATCGTCGGTGTTGAGATCGTCAGCCACGAAGAGCCTATATTGCTGGCAGGTATCACAGAACAGGATCTGACAGAATTTAAAAATCAGTACCTGGGCCTGTACGCCGGTAACCGTGTCCAGCTGGGTGGCAGTGATCGTGAGGACTACGTCACCCTGGATAGTATATCCGGTGCAACCATCACCACCATGGTATTGAACAGCACTATCATGACGTCCTTGCGTGAGGTGGCCGTTTCTCGTGGCATTGCCAGGCCGGCGATGACTTCAGATCCGCAGGATGAAGAACCTATATGGGTGAATGTATGGCGAGATAAAACGTTACAGATCGTCGTGCTGTCAGCGGGTTTATTGCTCTTGCTTCTCATCCTGGTTTTTCAGGACTGGCTGGCGCATCATCCATCATTGCTTATCTATCTGCGTTACGGTTACCTGGTCTACACGGTTATCTTTATCGGCTGGTACTCACTGGCACAACTTTCTATCGTTAATGTACTGACCTTTGTCAGTTCGATCATGCACGGCTTCAGCTGGGAAACATTCATGATCGATCCGATGATGTTTATTCTATGGTCGTTCGTTGCGATGACCATATTATTATGGGGCAGAGGTGTTTACTGTGGCTGGTTATGTCCATTCGGTGCCATTCAGGAAATTGTTT
Organism: Pseudomonadota bacterium; assembly: GCA_015222965.1. Classification (GTDB taxonomy): domain Bacteria; phylum Pseudomonadota; class Gammaproteobacteria; order SZUA-229; family SZUA-229. Next base: position 3,790 of record JADFWF010000031.1, read on the forward strand.
ATAAGGTCGGTGAGAAGCTTGGCATCCGCTCTTACGAATTTCCTGCCGCCGTGCACGAACGTTTGTGGGCGATAAAGTACCTTGTGATGCTGGGTTTATTCGGGGTATCACTGCAGTCATTGGCGCGGGCAGAACTGCTCGCTGAGATCGAACCTTTTAAAACCGTGTTCACATTACATTTTCACCGAGAATGGGGTTATATTTTTTACGCTGCGTGTCTTATTTTGATCTCAGCACTGAACCGAAAGTTTTACTGCCGATATATCTGTCCGCTGGGAGCGGCTTTAACCTTCCCATCAAAATTTAAAATCTTTGAGTGGTTACGTCGACGCAAGGAATGCGGCCGACCTTGTCAGACCTGCAGGGCAGAATGTGAAGTAGGCGCCATTCGCCTGACTGGAGAAATTATCAGCCAGGAATGCCATTACTGCCTGGACTGCCAGGTGACCTACTGGAACGAAAGAAAGTGTCCGCCTTTATCAGAAAGGCGGAAGCGAAGGGAAAGACGCATAGCCATGAAAAAACAGGCACCTATCAGTAAAAATAACTAATAAATTGATAATTATCAATTTAACACTTCCCAGTTAAATCATAATTTCATGATCTAAGTCATAAATAACTATTTATGAAAAGAGCAGACTCGGCTCTTATCGAATAGAAAAATATAAAAATAACGGCATTATTATAACTATTCTAATTTATTAATTGTTTTTTTTAGTTATCTAAAGCAGGGGAGTAAATATGGTGGGGTTAAATAGTATTATTAAGTCAGTGCTGGTTTCGTCGCTGGCGGTATCATGCATGGTAAGCAGTACGTCCTGGGCCAAGGAAAAGGGCAGCGGTCATCCTGGAACGCCTGAATCAGAGATGCGTTATAAGGGTGCTCCCATCCCCATCGATCCTGATGAAGCGAAAGAAACTCTGTCACCAAAAGCACCTCATGTAACACCAAAAGAATTCGCCCGCGCCAAGCAGATATTTTTTGAGCGTTGTGCCGGTTGCCACGGTGTTTTACGTAAAGGCGCTACGGGTAAACCGCTTACTCCAGACATCACCCTTGCCAGAGGCACTTTATATCTAAAAACATTCATTAGTTATGGCTCACCAGGTGGTATGCCAAACTTTGGTTCATCAGGCACACTTGCAGATGCGGATGTCGACCTGATGGCACGTTTTCTTCAGCATGAGCCGCCGATGCCTCCGGAGTTTGGTATGAAGGAGATGAAAGAAACATGGAAGGTTCTGATTCCACCAAACAAACGCCCTAAAAAGCAGATGAATAATTACGATCTTGAAAATTTATTCTCGGTCACCCTGCGTGATGATGGCAAGATTGCACTCATCGAAGGCGATAGTAAGAAGATCGTCGAAGTGATCGAAACCGGTTACGCGGTACATATCTCACGTATGTCGGAATCAGGCCGTTACCTGTTTGTCATCGGCCGTGATGCCAAGATTAATCTTATCGATCTATGGATGAAACATCCGACCAACGTTGCCACCATCAAGATAGGCATGGAAGCACGTTCGGTAGAAACATCCAAGTACAAAGGTTATGAAGACAAATATGCGATTGCGGGTGCCTACTGGCCGCCGCAGTTTGTCATCATGGATGGCGATACACTGGAACCAAAGAAAATTGTTAGCACGCGCGGCATGACGGTCGATACCCAGGAATATCATCCAGAGCCCAGAGTTGCAGCAATCGTGGCGTCACATGAACATCCAGAGTTTATTGTTAACGTTAAAGAGACCGGCAAGATCCTCATGGTCAACTATGAAAATCTTGATGACCTGAAAGTGACAACGATCGGTGCGGCGCGTTATCTGCATGACGGTGGCTGGGATTCGACCCGGCGTTATTTCATGTCAGCGGCAAACAAGTCTAACAAGATTGCGGTGGTGGACTCAAAAGAGGACAAGCTGGTCAAACTTGTTGATGTCGGCCAGATCCCTCATCCTGGCCGTGGTGCTAACTTTGTAGATCCGAAATTTGGTCCTGTCTGGGCAACCAGTCATCTCGGTGACCAGACGATTTCGTTGATCGGCACCGACCCTGTAAAACACAAGAAAAATGCCTGGAAGGTAGTGCGCACGCTCGATGGTGCCGGCGGTGGTTCACTGTTTATCAAAACCCATCCCAAGTCCAATAATCTCTGGGTTGATACTACGCTTAATCCGGATGCTGCCAATAGCCAGTCGATCACAGTGTTTGATCTGAAGAATCTGGATAAAGGATTTGTGAAACTTCCTATCGGTGAATGGTCTGGCCTCGGAGAAGGACCCAAGCGTGTAGTTCAACCCGAGTACAACAAAGCGGGTGACGAGGTCTGGTTCTCGGTATGGAGTGGTGCAAAAGAGGAATCAGCCATCGTAGTCGTGGACGACAAGACACGTAAGCTGAAAAAGGTAATCAAAGACAAACGTCTTATCACTCCTACTGGTAAATTCAACGTCTATAACACCATGCACGACGTTTACTAAATCAGTATCACTTAAGCTAACGAAAAAGCCCCGTGGCGCATCTGCTCCACGGGGCTTTTTTATATTTTGTAGGCCGGTATAAGCGATAGCGTTGCCGGCGTTTTTTCTGCAGGACGTTTTTCTGATGCCTGAATCGTGGCAAGAGTGTAACAGCATAGTTAGTTTTGACTTAACCCCATGAAAACTGTTACAAGTATTTCATGATGTATAAAGAGTTGCTCAGTGCGGTTGCCATCGCGCTTACCTTCATAGCCTTTTACCCTTATATCCGTTCGATACAAAAAGGAGAAACAAAGCCGCATGTTTTTTCATGGGTGATATGGGGTTCAGTAACATTCGTTGTTTTTCTCGCGCAACTCGCAGACAGAGGCGGTGCCGGGGCGTGGCCGATTGGTGTCTCGGGTATCATCACTATTTACGTTGCCGTTCTGGCGTATATGAAAAAATCGGACATAACGATTACCAGAACAGACTGGCTGTTTTTTATAACAGCGATGACGTCACTACCATTATGGTATCTCACCTCTGATCCGTTATGGGCGGTAGTCATACTGACTACAGTAGACTTGTTTGGTTTTGTGCCGACATTCAGGAAGGCTTATGCTTCTCCTTTTGAAGAGAAACTAACATTTTTTGTATTGATGGCAGTGCGCAACTTCATCGCTATTATGGCGCTGGCGAATTATTCCTTAACCACGGTATTATTTCCTGCATTAACGGCAATTGCCTGCCTGGTATTTGTCGTTATGGTGTCGTACCGGCGATCTTTAAATAAATAAATAAATAAATAAATAAATGGGGCTGGCTGGATAATTGATTGAGTCTGTTAATGGTTGCATCCTGAAGAAAAACTTAATTTCATGAGTGTTGGGTTATTTTTTAAGAAGACATTCAAGGTTTCTGACACAATGCTCCCGTTCACCACATAACTGACCTTGGTGGAGAGTAACCAAAAGCGAATAAAATCGTACAAAGGGGGCATTCGTCATAGCTGTATACACGAATGCTTTCGCGGTCAAGTTAACTTAAACGTTGATTCACCAGCAACGGTTAACCATAGCTTTTCTATAGCCGATTGAACAAAATCCCATATTTCTCAGTTGTCTGGCACATACCATGTCTTTGGTTTGGAGCCGATTTTGATGGCGGGAAAAACGGATACGCCAGCCCTCCACATCTGTCCAATATTGTTGCGATGACGATCGCTTCGGTCTCGATTTGCGGATATTTTTGTTGAATATCATGAAGAACTTTCGCCACAAACATGCAACGAGGGCAAATCGCTGATTTGTATAATTCTACCAGCACTAACTTGTTTGAATCTAAGTTACTTATTCTTTTTAGCGGCTCGCTAGTGAGTATTGCAAAATACAATCGAGGTAGATATTGTGCGTAATAGATTGCATTTTATCTTCTATCACAAATTGTAAATATTAAATAACTATATGTTTTTTATGGAGAGGGAGAATATGGCACAAATTCTGCATTCTAAACTTGAAGTCATGCGGCTACTGGTCGAGATGACCGGGGTAAGACAATGAAGCAACAGTTTACAACATGGTGGGCCTGGCTTCTGCGTAAAGAGGTGATTTCTATAAGCAGGGAATTGCATTCGGTGGAATTACCTGATGGTGAAGTTGTGCGAGTAACCCATACCGTTGATTGCATGGATACCTCCTGCCCACGACCACAGATGGCAGCCATGAATATGTTGGAAACAATGAAAAAGGGGAATGTGCTGGAATTGATTACGGATAATCCTACGGCCATTGAAACTGTACCGGCACTGGTTATGACGTTGTACTGTCAGCATTTGGCAACAATACATACCGATGACGGCTGGTGTATATACATACGTAAAGATGACTAGCATGAGGCATATGGTTGGATGTAACTGATTGGATATTGTGAGGATGAGGTTGTTATGAAGAATCAAGAGGCCACAACGGCTACTTCGCTAGATCTGGATACAGGAAATAAGTTTATAGACTGGTTTTCACAGAAGCAAAATCGTCACGCAGCCACAATAATGGGGCTGGTGGCAATTTGTTCTGCCTGGGCTTTATCAAATGATATGCGTTGGCTTTACCTGCTGGTATATGTCTGGTTTGGCCTGATCTACGGCATGTTTCTGCAATACGGTCGTTTTTGTATGGCATCAGCAGTTCGCGATTTATTTGCTGTCGGCGTGTCGCGTATGGCGGTCGGGGTCATGATTGCCCTGTGTCTCTATTCGATGGTTGCCGCCGTAGTTAATATAAGTGGTTTTGGCACCTTTCATCCTCACCCACTAGGCTGGCACATTATAATTGGCGGCCTTATTTTTGGCTTTGGTATTATTTTTACCGGTGGGTGTGCCTCCGGCTCACTGTATAAAACGGGTGAGGGTAATATGGCGTCGGCCCTGGTGCTCTTGTCTATTTCGTTTTCCCAGGCATTTTTCGTCAATCTTGGTGACTGGTCTGACAAGCTGGCGCCGGCATCCTGGACGGCTTCTGCGCTGGATAAGGGAATGCCGGAAGAGCTGAGTGTGGAGCATGGCTGGTTTGACCAGTTCACTGCAGGTTATATCTGGGACCTGGAGGCTGCCACCCTGGCTGACATGATGAACGTTACACAACCGATAGCTAAGTATTTTCTGACCGATTCCCTGCTGGTAACAATCCTACCTGCCAGTATCATTCTGGTGGTGCTCTATAAAGCCTATTACTGCAAAGGTTACCTGCGTAGACAAAAGATTGAAAAACAGGGAATGACCTGTCACCTGGGAGGTGTCTGGTCCATGATTACCTCATCAAAAAATACTGCTATAGCTGGTATTGGTCTGGGCATTTTCTCCGGCCTGCATGTATGGGCAACAGGTGCTCTGCGTGAGAGTTATGGCATATTTAATTTTGGTGAGCTACTGGAAGACATGGGCCATACAGCCGGTCTGTCTATTCAGGGTACTGTGTTTGATCCTGGTTACTGGTATATCACTACACAGGAAGCACAATGGGGTGCATGGGTGATGGAGAACGTAGGCATGGATATGCGCAGCAATATTTTCTTCGGTATGGACAATGGCATACCTAATCCCCTGATTAATGCCCCTGGTTTTATGTCCATTGGTATTATCCTGGGTGCGGCCACGCTGGCCCTGTTGCGCCGTGAATTCAAATGGAAGATACCAAATATGGAGACTGCATTTTTTGCCCTGGCTGGTGGTTTGCTCATGGGTATCGGTGCCCGCATTGCCATGGGTTGTAACATCGGCGCATTTTTTGCGACAGTAGCCAATGGCGATATTAGCGGCTGGATGTTCCTGCTGGGAATGGTTGCAGGTGGTTATCTTGGTGTTCAGGCATTCAACTTTTGGATGAACTGGCGTACATCACAAATTGATGACTGCCCCTTGTAACAAGTTTTGTGTAACTTTTTTAACGAGAGAAGAGATAAAAAACGATGGCTATAAAATTTGAAGAGACAGGTGATGGGCAATATATACTGGATGTATGCGGTTACAGCTGTCCTCATCCACAGATGTATACCAAAAAGGCTCTGCAGAAAATGTGCGATGGTGATGAGTTGACCCTCATATTCGATAATCCGTCATCGGGTGAATCCATCCAGGCGATGCTTGATAATGAGGGTAACGAGTTACTTGATAAAGTGCAGGGTGACGGTTCATTCACCTGGAAAATCCGTAAGGGTGCATGATGAACCTGGGTATCGTAGTAACCAATGAAGACCATGCTGAACAGGCGCTGGGTTTGCTGGAAACAGCGGCTGAACGTGGCTGGCAGCTGCGTTGTTTTTTGACTGATACTGGCGTTAAGCTGTTTGATAGCCCACGTTTTATACAATTTAGTCAGAGCGGTCACTGGATGGCATTGTGTGAGATGAGCCTGGAGCGATATCACATTGATGCCGGCAAGGTGCAGGAGACTTTACCTGAGATCATTATCGGTGGTCAGTATCAGGATGCGGAGCTGGTAAAAAACTCCGACCGGGTACTGGTGCTTTAGGAGGATAGAGGCTAATGAGCGCAAAAAATATTCTGATGATTGCTCAGAAAAGAAAGATAGAGGCCTTACGTATGGCCACCGGACTGACCCTGCTCGATGACGCGGTCAGCGTACTGGTGTGCGGCGCACTTGAAGACTCTGCCGATGCCAGTGAACAACTGGAAGCACTGGATTTTTCCGATGTGCCGGTAGTACAACTGGATAACCCGGCTGACATTCCTAACGCAATGGCGAAGGCAATTTCACAGGCAGACATGGTGTATATCCTATGACGACTGATAACAATATATTACTGCTATACCCTACCGCTGCTGACGAGAAGTCGGGGCAGGCATTGAAAGACGCCTTTCAAGGCATGGGCGTAGCAGTAGAAGATATGGTCATAGAGCAGAATTATGACCGGGTACTCGATGCAGTAGAGAAAGCGGTTATCCCGGTGGTGGTTAGTTGATCGGTTTGACTATTCTCATTGCAAAATGACACAGCAGTGAGCTGCCGGTCGCTTATGCAACCGGCTTAATACTGTTAAGAGTTAGTTGAAGGCTATAACTTATTGATAATAAAGAACCTGGAATGAATTGGCTAGATGGCACATAAGTTGCATTCCATACTATTGATTACTGATATCAGGCTATCTGGAACCGCTTGCCAGCGGAATACCGGTAGAAAACTACACATTGTGGAGGAAGGCTAAATGTTTAAACTCAAACAAATATTATTACACAAGGGGCAAGGCACGATGCTGCTATTGCTCGCCAGTATCACGCTGGTTCTCACCGGTTGTACTGGCACCGAAAATGATCTGGGAACATCTACCACTACACCTACTGCAGCGAAGGTTACTGACATTCCTCAGGAATCGGCAGATAATTATGACGACAATGTCAACGGTTTGATTACCGGTAATACACTTAAGGGCTGGATCGATGACTGGACGGCTAATCGTCCTGCAGGCATTACTGGAAAACTGGTAATTTTACAAGCATGGACTGGAGTGGCCGGTTATGAGTTCATTGCATCCAAGGCTGATGTTTCCGTTTATAGTGTTGGCACCAGTGAATGGGTAGAAACCCGTTCCAACGGTGTAATTGAAACCAGAAGTATGGTTCCAAGTGGTCGCACTGTTGATACTTTTCTGGCCAAGTACGGTATAGATCCGGCTAATGATATGATTGTTTGTGCACAGGGAACAGGAGGTGGTTTCCAAAATATGTTGGCAGGTCGTTGCTGGTATATGTTCCGCTACTGGGGCACTGCAAAAGAGAACCTGGCGGTACTGAATGGAGGCAATGAGTGGATTGGTACTGGTACCAATACCAATATGGTGCAGGCTGATTTTAGTGCCACTGCCAGTACCCCACCTCTCAACGGGAGTGCCAGTGTTAAGGATCTTGCAGAAGTTAATATGGTGTTGCAGGCTACTGTGGAAGATATGCTGTCTGTAGTTCCTGCACAGGATGTGAATCTGTTAGCTGATGGTGTGTTCATCTGGGATGCGCGCGGTAATGGAACGCCAGGTACTAATACCAATGAATACAGCCCGGATGATGATACTGACTTCCGCAACGCAGGCTCAACACAGGGGCACCCCAATAGTGCTCTGATGCTAGCGTATTCTAACCTGCTCAATAGTGCTGAGGGCTATACCTATAAATCCAAGGCTGAAATCCAGTCATACCTTGATGGCAATGTCGATGCGAATAGTGTCGGTTTTGCGGGTGCCGACCTTCAGGTCGTTGGCGCTGGAGCTGCTTATCAGAGTGGTGATGTAGTGTATACCTATTGTGAGACTACGTATCGTGCGATGATTACCGGTATTGCAACGGGTGTCATTATGGGGTTGCCTACACGTTTTTATGATGGCGCTATGTATGAATGGCATTCTCTGTCCAATGTGGTAGCCAGCGATGGTAATGCAATACTGCCCTGGGATTCGCCATGGCGTACTGACCAGACCAGTATAAGCATGTTTCTTGAACACAGTGATCCTGCTGTTATTTCTCCCCGTAATATTAATAATGCCCATGCCGCATCAGCCAATGCCATTATCAATGAAGATTTGGCGTATAAAGGTGTTGTTTTGGATGATGGTGCTAATAATGTAATTATTGTTGATGGTGGTGCTAGTGGTGGCGGTGTGTTACCGCCTAACCCCTGTGGCGGTTGATATACTCATAACAAAGTTTCATTAAAGCAAGGCCTGGGGCCCATGGGAGACTGTGGGCCCTTTTTTTAACAACTGATTTTTAGCAACGGGCACTTTTTATATGTGGGAGTTTATAAGGCTATCGATCTACATGCTGGTGTGCCTTATGTGGTGTGGCTTTGCTTTTATCCTGGTGGGTTGTGATGACAGCACCAGTAGCAGCAGTGAGGTTGCACAAACTGCCAGCAGTGAATTTTTAAGCAAACACTGGCCTGTCGTGCTGCCGCCACAGGGTGAACCTCCCGTCAATTTTACGGCCCAGGAAACATCACTAGATCCACAGTCTTGCGGGGAGTGTCATGCTGATCAGTTCAAACAATGGCAAACCAGTTTGCACAGCCACACCATGGGTCCGGGTATCCAGTGGCAGTTACAGTTGATGTCACAGGAGGCAGGTAATAAGTGTCTACGTTGCCATGCGCCGCTGGCAGAACAAAAGGCGCTGGTGGCTCTGAAACATAACTGGCCGAATGCGCCTGACAAGGCAATACCCGACTGGATTCCGCCGAATCTGGCAGATGCTGGACTGTCATGTGCCGCCTGTCATGTGCGCCGCCATCAAGTTTTCGGGCCGCCGCCTAAACAAACCATCCCCGACGGCCAATCAGACAACTGGCCTCATGGCGGTTTTACTGCCAGCCAGGCATTTCAGGACAGCCGTTTCTGCGCTACCTGTCATCAGCACAATGAAAAAGAAAACCCGCCAAGGGTCAACGGCAAATTACAGGAGGATACCTGGAATCAGTGGCAGCAATCACCGCAGGCTAAACAGGGTATACACTGCCAGAGCTGCCATATGCCGGATCGGCAGCATCTGTGGCGTGGTATTCATGATGCTGATATGACACGGCAGGCTCTGGATATTCAAATGCAGTTAAAACGAACAGGGGAGAATGTTGTAAATGTTGAAGTAGTTTTGCATAACCTTGGCGCTGGTCACCATTTCCCTACCTACATGGTGCCCAAGGTGGAATTGGTATTTAATTTGCGTAACAGGGATTCAGGTAAAAAGCAGGTGTTTCACCGCTATGTTATCGGTTGGCAGGTGAATGTAGCACTTACTGATGAACAATTTGATACCCGTATTCCCGCTGGCGAAACCCGGTACCTGCAGGTACCGCTGACCCTGCATGAGTCTGATGTTAACTGGGATGTCGAACTGGAGGTGGAGGTGATACCCAGAGAGCATTACGAACGGACGTTCCAGCAAAGCCTGAAATATGCCGATACCTTGTCTGCTACGACCCTGGCCACCTTGCGTAAGGCAATAAAGGAAGCGCAAGCCACACATTATCGTTTGTTGCAGTTACAGGAGCCGGTACCGCGGTGGAATATTGCAAATTAGCACTGGTTTTGCATCGGGTCATAGAATGCAATCAGTCAAAATCATCAAAGTTACCGTATGTTGTTGTTTTTTAAGATGGTAATAACATGGCACATATCCTGCTTAGTTTTTATTAATAATCGGCTATTGTGAGCATCGCATGATCTGGGCAAATGCCTCTAAACAATTGACGCGGCAGATGATGCGTCTGGTACTGCTACTGGTTTTGCCCTGCACACCTTGCCTTGCGGAACAATCTGATAATGACGCCACGGCATCATCTGTAGACACGGTAGAGCATGCAGAGGAGAGTACGGTGGTTCAGGAAAAGATTAAAAAGCCCAGGCGATCTCGGCTTAAATATCGTAACGGACCGGTATGTATGTGCAGTGGTGGGTTGAGTGAAGCAGAAATTCAGGCGGCATGGATAAAACGTTTCTCGCAGGCAAAAGATAAGGAGTAATTATTATGTGCAATGCAAACCACGGTGAAATGCAAGCCATGCCGACTAAAACATTGTATGAACTGGAGTTTAGTGAATAGTTTTATGATTGATCAGTTTCAATATTCTGCCGCAGCTTGTAACGGGCAGGCTATAAACAAAAACGAAATGGGAGAAATAAAATATGTCTAGATTTATTATTTTTTTACGAGGTTTGATCCGGCATTCTGGTCGTGCACTGCTGGCTATCACATTGGTGGTCTCTGGCACAACACTATTGATTATCAGCCAAGATCGCAATGATGACTCTTCGCTACAGACTGCAACGCATGATGGCTGGGGCAGTGAAGCCTTGTCGATGGCATATGATGGCATTTCTTCTTCAATCATACCTCTGGCCAATGCCTGTGGTGTTGGTTCTTCCAGCTGTTATAAGTGCCACAATGGCAAGCGTGCTGCTGCGGCTAATATGGATAGCGAGAAAGCTCCCTGGCATAGCGATCATGCCAAGGTCAATAAATCATGCGCCGGTTGTCATAAGGGGAATCCACGTTTGATGAGAGAATCAATGGCGCATAACAAAATGATTAGCGATCCACGTGACAAAATTCAACAAGCCTGTTCAACCTGTCATAAAAGTGATGACCTAGAAACGTTGAGCAAGTCCTATATATCTCTGCGGGGGGAATAATTAATGAAAAGCAAATATTCAGCTAATATGAAGAAGGTGCAGTGCAAACGTTTGCTACTAGGTGGTGTTCTGATAGCACTGACGCCATCTATTGCTTCTGCTGGCGTCTCACTGCAATTTGGTGAAGAAGGTACTATGGACATCAGCTATGCTGTGCAGATATGGACACAGGCTCGTGGTTACAGTTCCCCCACTAATTCGGGTAGTTCTTTTGATACATTTCTGCGCCGCAATCGTGTGACTTTTTCCGGGCAGTATAATGACTTGATCGGTTATTATGCCCAGTTAGAGGCTGGTGGCGATAGTCGTAATGGCGTAGATGACCGCGCGGTATTCTTTCGTGATGCCTATCTCACACTGGATTACAGTGATGGTTTACGTTTCATGGCAGGCCGCTTCAAAAATACCTTTTCCCGTGAGAACCTGGAAGCCTGTTTCGAACCCCTGACTATTGACCGTGCAGAATCGATTGCCTATACGCCGTTTGGTGGTACTCGTGATACAGGTTACGCCATGTGGGGTAACCTGGCGGATGCGGCCTTCCAGTATCGTTTCATGATATCTGATGGCCGTGAAGGTGAAGGTAATAATGTACCTAAGAATTCACCGCGTTATACCGCCCGTATTCACTGGAGTCCAATGGATCCAGAATATGACTATGGTTATCGCGGTAGCTACCTGGGCACGAGTGAGGTGTTTACAATAGGCCTTGCCTATGATTATCAGCCAAACGTCGCTTATGCAGACTTTACTAATAAAACCGATATAGTGGACTATACGGCAGTCACTGCAGATGTGTTCTGGGAGATGCCCACATCGACAGGCACCTATACACTGTCAGCGGCCTATTTTGATTACGATACGGAAAATGCCATCAACAAGGACCCTGATCCGACCTTACCTGTGAATACACAACTGGAGGCCGTTTATGCCAAGGGCGCATACATGCTGCCCGGCAAGGTGGGCATAGGTCGTCTGCAAGTGTATTTTCGCTTTGAGGACTCAGATTACGCGATAACGTCGACTAATCTCGATCGTGCCTGGGCTGGTGGTGGTGCCAATTATTATATTGACGGGCAAAGATTACGGCTCACTGCCGAATTTGCAAATATCACCTTCGATGAAGAAAGCACTACTGATGCAAGCCTGCAGGACTACGCACAGTTTACCACCTCGATACAACTGATCTTTTAAGTAACGAGGTTTAATTCTTCATAACTGAGTACTATTTAAAACAAACGTTACTCATAGAACGTGGCATTGTCCTGGACAGTGCCGCGTTTTGTTTTTTTGTCTGATATGTTTCAATAGAATCTGAGTGGTTTTACACCTTAAATGTGAGAAGCTCTTTCTGTCTATGCCATGCCAAGTTTAAGCCATCTGTGATAATGTGATGAGGCACTGTCTACCTGGTTTGAGCCAGTGTTCACCACAGAATGCAAACATTTTCTAGATGATCAGACGTATATGTTTATTGAAATACAATTGCTCTATCTGATTTTTGCTGTGCTGGCCCCGCTGGTCGCTATAGCTCTATTTTATCAATGGTCGTTAGCGAGACTACGCAAACGTATTATTGATGCCCGTGAAGGCCTGTTATTGTCAGTGGATATCCCCGTCATTTCGCCACCGTTTATCCGTGCTTTGCTGAATGACTACAACATCACCAACGCTAGATTGGGTTCCACCTTCAAAACAGTTGAAGACTGCCAGAGTCGTGTACTCAAAGAGCGCGACAAAATTGATGCAATATTACAAAGCCTGAGCAGCGCGTTACTGACAGTATCTAATGATTTGAATATCAACATGGCTAATCAACTGGCAAATGAAATTTTTGCTAAAATTGGCGATACACTGATTGGTATCAACCTGTTTGAACTTATCCCTTTTACGGAAGCGGATCGTGATATCTTGCGCGATAGTTTTTTATACAAAAAATCAATACGCAATCTGGAGATTTCTCTGGATATAAAATCAAGGACACGCTGGTTCTCCCTGAATCTGGCTTTTCTTAGCAGGAGCGAAGATGAAATGGAAGCCATAATTACTTTGCTCGACATCAGTAAAAATCGTGAGTTACAGGAAACCCTGACCAGTCGTGAAAAACTCGTTGCTATGGGACAACTGGCAGCTGGTATCGCCCACGAACTGAATACACCCCTGGGAAGCATACTGGGCTATACCCAGCTACTCAAGAAAGATTTGCTTGAACAAGGTAAATCCCATGAGTACATTACTATAGTTGAAGATGAAACCCGGCATTGCTCAAAAATCATTAATGACCTGTTGAGTTTTGCCAGTCAGGAAAAATGTGATGGCGAAACCTGTGATATCAATCAGTTGCTGTTAAATATTTCAGATACCTTTCTGAAATGCCGCATGCAGCGCTATGGCATTGATATCAATATGGAGTTACAACCGGACCTGCCACCGGTAGAAGGTAATTGTGGCCAGCTTGAAATCGTATTGAGCAATCTAATCATTAACTCTATACAGTGCCTGGATGGCGTTGACTCACCACTTGTTACTCTGCGTAGCTGGCTGGAAGATAACCACTATGTATATATCTCCGTTGAAGATAATGGACCCGGTATACCCACGGAAATACTACGCAATATCTTTGATCCTTTTTATACTACCAAGGATGTAGGTGCAGGTAGTGGGCTGGGACTATCAATTTCACATGCTTTGCTGTCAAAACGTGGGGCCTTTATTAAATATGATGCGGAATATGTTGATGGTGCGCGTTTCATCATCGGTCTTCCGTTTATTGATTTAAACAGAGATACAATATGAAGCAGGATAATCTTGAAAAGATCGGGCAGGCAAATGCTGAGCATCATAACCCCGTTGTGCTGATAGCTGAGGATGACCGCAGTATGCGAGAGCTGATTGTCAAGGTATTGTCGGAATCAGCCATGGAGTTTGACACTGTCAGTGTGGAGAATGCACATCTTGCTATGGATTACATGGCAAAAACACCGGTGTCGGTTGTGGTTACCGACCTTAAAATGCCGGGGGCCAGCGGTCTGGATTTATTACATTTTGCGACAGAACTGGATTCGACCATACAGGTGGTGATGGTAACGGGGCATGCCACTGTGGACACAGCTTTGGAAGCACTCAAACAGGGTTCATTTGATTATCTGCGCAAACCCTTCGATACCGTGGAGCTATTATGTACTGTTGAACGGGCACTGCAACACTACCTGCTGAGTAACGAAAATCAAAAACTCAGAGAATGTCGCCGACAATTGTCAGACAAAGGCAATCTCATTGGTATGTCTCAGGCCATGGAAAAAGTAAAGAAGCTTATTGATGTAGCATCTGTTCATGATTGCAGTGTATTGATAACTGGTAAAAGTGGTTGCGGTAAGGAACTGGTAGCACGTCAGATTCACCAGCAAAGTGACAGAAATGAGATGAAATTTGTTGCCATCAATTGTGCAGCTATTCCTGAGAACCTTATCGAAAGCGAATTGTTCGGTTATCGAAAAGGTGCGTTCACTGGCGCAGAACGCAACAAGACTGGCCTGCTTGAAGAGGCTAATCAGGGTACATTGTTTCTCGATGAAATCAACAATGCATCATTAGCACTGCAAGCAAAATTGTTGCGCGTCCTCCAAGATGGAAGCTTTTACCCTATGGGTGATACAACACCGATAGAAGTTGATATCAGAGTAATTACCGCAAGCAACCGAAACATCGCCGATCTCATTGAAAAAGGTGAGTTCCGTGAAGATTTGTATTACCGATTAATGGTGATGGAAATCGATGTGCCACCTTTACGGGAACGCCGAGATGATATTCCCTTGCTTACACATTATTTTTTGAATAAACATTGTGCCAAGCTGAACAAGCCAGCTTGTGGAATTATGACCGATGTGCTGGGTGCTCTGTTACGCTATGACTGGCCAGGTAATGTGCGTGAATTGGAAAATCTTGTGCAGCGTATGATTATCATGAGCGTTGGCGATAAAATTTCGATGGATGTTCTACCGCAAAACCTGATGGTTGAGAAAGCAACTTTCGGAAAAGCCCTGGACTATATGTCACCGCAAAGCCTTGAAGACATAGAAGCCTACTTTATTCGCAAGACCCTAAGTGAATGCAAGGGTGATCGTGCCATGGCCGCAAGCATACTCGGCATCAATAAGTCGACTCTGTGGCGTAAAATTAAACGTTACAGTCTGGAAGAGGAGGAAAGCATTTAATTTTCTGCAATCAAGAAAAATTAGTATCACGCTGTTTCTACCCAAGGGTCAGTTTCGATTGAAAAGGATGAAAGTTTGATCTGTTACCTTTTATGTTAATAGCAGCCTGCGAATGTCCGCTTTTTCACAGATTTTTACTACCAGAAAAAACCGCTCAATGTCGCATAATGATTGGTAGCGGTCAATCAGTATATGTTTACGAGAGTCTGTTATTGGCCGTTAAGAGTCATCTAATGACTAGTGCCTTCCAGGTATCGCGTCTTGTTAAACACATTGTATTTTCCTGATGGTTTATTCATCGGCAGGCGTTTAATTTCTTTTAGTGTTTCTGCATCGTATATGATCACCGCGCCATCCTTGTCCCAGATACTGAGCAGGGCGTATTTGCCATCACGGGTGAATTCGACATGGGCTGCTGTCTTGCCGGGTGCTGGGCGTAGTGTCTTTACGATTTCCAGGGTACGTTTGTCGATGACATGCATGGCATCTTTGTTGGGGCCGAAGAATACATCGACCCAGGCGTAGTTGGTGTTCTTATGACTGCGCATGAAAAAGCCGGGGCCCAGTGTCTTGATACTTTTTATGGTCTTCCATGTTTCCATGTCGATGACGCTGACGTCACCTTTTTTGAGGTTGGGCGTTGCTAGTACGGTGCGGCCTTTGTACTCGAAGGTGATGCCTGAGCCAAGATGCGGCATACCGGGCAGTTCCAGATCAGGTACGATGACTCTGCCTATATCCATATCAACCACCTGACCTTTACCTTCGCGGGAGGCGCCGATCAGTGAGATATATTCCTGGTCGAAAAAGAAATCATCCAGGTAATCGTTAACTGTTATCCGTCGAACCGGGAAGGGATCGGCTTTGCGGTTTTCACCGGAGTCGGGATTGTAATCATGTACCCAGCCATCAAAACCGATAGGTGGTTCGTCGCCGTAGTATATCTCCCACAGTTCGGGGATATCTTTGAGTGCTGCGACAAAGCTGTTGCGAGGTGGTGCGGTGTATACGGCACTGACGCGTGATGATTTTCCGCTGTTGTCTTTGACTTCAAGGAGTTTTATCGGGCTTAGATCTTTTGCATCTAACAGCACCAGGGTATGCGGCAGGTAGTTGGCAATCATCACATAACGACCATCGGCAGAAACAGCCTGATTCCGGGTATTGATGCCGGCACGGACTTCGGCTACTAGTTTTAGGTTGTAGATATCATATTTGCTGATCCAGCCATCACGCGAGGCAAAGTAAACAAAGCGGCCATCGGGTGAGTACTTGGGGCCGCCATGCAGGAAAGAGCGACTTCTAAAACGGTGGATGGGTTCGAGTTTATCGCCATCGAGCAGGGTGACGTGGTGGTCGCCCAGTTCGACCACCAGGAACATATTGAGCAGGTCATCAACTTCGTATACCGGTTTGTTGGGCAGATCTTCTTCCTTGTTATGGATGATCTGGCTGGCTCTGATTTCATCCATGCCCCATACCGGTATTTCTGGCAACGGGGTATAAACATAATCCACCAGCGCCTGTATCTGTTTGTCATTCAGTTTTTCTTTGAAGGCGGGCATCTGTGTGGCCATACGACCATTTTTGATGACGTCGACGGCGGCTTTTTTTCGTAGACGTTTCAGGTTTTCCGGAAGCAGAGCAGGGCCCATGCCACCCAGGCGGAATGCATTGTGGCATTCGGCGCAGTTGTCCTGGTAGAGTTTATCTGTGTTGTCTTTATCAGGGCTGGCAATAGAACCTTTTGGCATTAAAAGAAATACCAGTGCTACGACAGCAATAATCAGTAGGATTTTAAAGACAATTATTTTGGCGATGGTTGATTTTTTCATTGTTGTATTATCTGACAATTAATCTGTAACAATGACCGTGCCGGTCATTCTCGGGTGCGGGCCGCAGCGGTAGGGGAATGTGCCTGTTGTTTTAAACTCACGGTCATAGGATTCATCGGGAAAAATGTAATCGGGTTCTTCCTCACCCAGCGCTTCGAACCAGACGCTATGGTACTGGCGTTTTTCCTGGTTCAGCCAGTTAATTTTCTGGCCGCGTTTGATGGTGATTTGCTGGGGGATGAATTTGAAGTCCTTGATGATTACCTGTGGCTTGTCAGTACCGGCAAATGTAGCAAGGTTGAAAGCTGACAGGATAAAAATTAGCAATAGTGATTGCCGTTTCATGGATTTGTCCTCAAAACTATATGCGTTTAAATCAACTTCTGGATCGCGGAACAAGATTCCGCTCCTACGGGCTTGGTGCTCACCTGTAGGAGCGGAATCTTGTTCCGCGAACTCTCTTCAGGTTTAGCCAAACTCTGTTGTTAACTGCAGTATACAAAAAAGGCCGCAGGCTATATAGCCCGCGGCCCTGTTTTTGCTTAAGTTTTGCCTTACTTGGCTATGGCATTAATATCCGCATCTTCATCATCAAAGCCAAGTTTGAGGCCAAGAGACACATGATGGAAACGACTATTACTGTAATCATCGTGAATGGCAAAACCGATGTTGTACCATTGATCCAGTGCCATGCTTACATCGCCAGGCTGGTCTGAAGTAAGTTTACGCGTCATCTCAACTGTCCAGATGCCATCTTGCAGTGTGCCAGTGAAGTCCACACCCTGGCCACCTGTCATAATACGTTCAGCAAGTATGTAACCATCTTCCGATTCACCAGTGCCTGATTTGTAGCGTAGCAGATCCATGAAGGTGCCGGCTTCCAGTAATGCCTTGATTTCATCATCACTTTTCAGCTTGTCCCAGCCGCCGCGTTTCTTGCCGTCTTTACCTTCGATCTCGATCGATGTACGGCTCTCTTTCAGGTACTTGGTGAAGCCATCGCTCATATCCAGTTGATCGGATGTTGTGCCATCAGCAGGCTGGTGTGGCATGTAGTTTACGTCGTGATGACATGACTGCCAGCAGCCTGAACGTTCGGCAAACTCAACCTTAGGATCATCTTCGATGTCTGTGGTCAGCATGATGGCCAGTTTGATCTGATTTTCTGCATCCATCTTGCCACCGTCAGCAAATGGAATTTCAGCGTGTTCGCCATCTGGCCACTGGAACTGCATGTACAGGTTGTCTGCATCATGTGCTGCTTTTACAGCTACCGCTATGCTGCCGCGTTTTCCAGGAATCGGCGTTGGTTCAACTTTTTCACCGGAAACGATCAGGTCGCCGATATCTACTTCTTCATCTTCATGACATTCAAAGCAACGGTCACCGGTCATAAAGGCACGTTTGCCGCCGTGGTCACTGCCTTTCATTACCCATTCCATTGAGGCCTGGCCGGGGAAGAACACGACGAACTCTGCTGCTTCTATGCCACTCCAGTCAATATTTGAGCCTGTAGATGAGCTGTTATTGCCGGCAGCAGGAGTTGCCGCTTGTGATGGCTCGGGTGTCGCTACTGCTGCTTCAGGTGCAGTTGCTGCAGGCTTAGGTTTAGGCGCAGCTTTTGATTTTTCTTTCTTGTCGCCAACCAGTTTCATACCGTTATCGATAAACGCCTGCCACTGTGGTGCGATAGGACGTATGTTCTCTGGGATTGGTTTTGCCAACTCATCAAACTCTTCTTCGCTGAGTTTGTCATGCACCTTGTTATGGGCGATGCCTTTATGGCAATCGATACAGGTGTTGCCATCAACCATGGCAGTGGCATGTTGCTTGCGAGAGCGTTTCTTCTGATCTTCCGGTTTCATCGAATCGAAGTTGTGACAGTTTCTGCATTCGCGTGAATCGGTATTTTTCATTGCATGCCAGACATTCGTCGCCAGGTGTAGGCGTTTTTCGTTGAATTTTTCCGGGGTATCAATGGTGCCAAGTGCTTTATGGAATAACTCTCTGCTGGCCTGGATCTTACGTATTACCTTGTGTATCCATGGACGCGGTACGTGGCAGTCAGAGCAACTGGCACGAACGCCACTGCGGTTAGTGTAGTGAATGGTTTTTTTGTATTCCTGGAATACATTTTCTTCCATCTCATGGCAGGAGATACAGAAATCCATAGTATTTGTCACTTCCATCGCGGTATTAAAACCACCCCAGAAGATCAC
>JADFWF010000226.1 GCA_015222965.1 Pseudomonadota bacterium
AGAGGACACAGAGAAAAGCTAATAATGCTTCAAATGTCATCCTGACTGAAGCGTAGCGTAATGGAAGGATCTTATACACCATGTCAATCATAGTGCGCCCGTCTCAAGATCCTTCACTGGCGTTCAGGATGACAGCAAATAAAAAAAGGTTTTTCTCTGTGTCCTCTGTGCCTCTGTGGTGAATAAGCTTTTGACTTTGTTTTAGATGTCTGCTTCTGACCGAAACCTATCATTCAAAAGAGACTTCTAAATAAATCTGACCTTGTCTGTTAGAGTAGATACTGACTTATATAAATTAACAGGTGGCAGGATGGATTCATCAAAGGTTTTTCTGCTGGCTGCCGATGTAATCCTGCTATTGCACGTGTTATTTGTCATCTTTGTCGTGCTTGGCATGGTGCTGGTTTTCATCGGCAACATTCGCTCATGGTCATGGGTACTTAACCCATGGTTTCGCTTAACACATCTTGCCGCTATTGCAGTCGTTGTCGTTCAGTCATGGCTCGGCCTCATATGCCCGCTCACCACCATTGAAATGACATTACGGTCACGGGCGGGCGATAACGTATATTCTGATTCTTTCATCGCGCACTGGCTGGAAAGTATCTTGTACTATCAGCTGCAACCATGGGTGTTTGTCGTCTGTTATACGGCGTTCGCGGCAGTCGTCGTGGCCAGCTGGTTCTGGGTTCGTCCGCGGGGTTTTTAAGGTTCGGTGGTAGAATGGTCTTTTTTCTTCAGCTCAGTAGCTTGTCCTATAGATTGATGTCTGTCATGTTTTTCCGCGCCGTCATTTTATAGAATGGAATCATGCGAATCTCTCTTCATTCATTGCTGATTCTTCTTGGCCTGGCACTGGTCATTTCACCAGTATGGGCTTTTGATGATGACTTCGAAATCAATGACATCAATCTGAATGAGGAAAACTTTCTCGATATAAAGGCGAGTCGCTATCGTAAGTCACTTGAATATGACTGGTTTGACAGCACCTCGGGCTGGCGTCTTAATGTCGCGAGTCTCGATAGTGACCTGGCATTCGTACTGACCGAGCTCAAATTACAGAATGAGCTATCGGAACATGTCAATATTCGCCTCGAACTGGAACAGGAGGTTTTCTATGCTGACAAAGACCTGCCATTACCAACAGTCGAAGCTGAGGTTTATCCATGGGCGGGAAATTTTGGTTTCTCACTGCTCGGTACACCTGCATATGATAAACGCGAGATGGATCTTGGCGTAGCGGTCATCTGGGGGCGACGTCCCTGGAACTATATACGTTTTGAATACCTGGATGTTGATTCACTGTATAACGAAAAAAATATCGTCGACGATAATACTTATTACAGTCAGGAACCGGTAGCCATGAAGCTAGAAGGTGCCTACCAGTTTGGTAACCAGTCTGGAAAAAATTATAAACTGCGCTTTAACATCAGCCGTGACGAACCGCTCGAACTTATCGATCCGGACAATGATGGCATTTTCAGGCACGAAGCCAGTGATTATTTTCTGTTGTTTGACTACCAGCCGGTGCCAGACTCAGTCATAGGGATGACCATTAACGGTTTTACGCTAGATAAAACCAGTTCGCAGACAGGACAGGATCAGCAACAGGCGACCGACTACATATCTGCCGATGTTTACTGGGTGAGTGGCATGGGCAAGTTATACGAACTTCGTCTGGGCACACAGTATGACCGTATCAGCAATGATATTCGTGATTATATAAGCAGCAGCAATGATCTTAATTACTTCATGAAAACATTACAGGTCTACACTACGGCCCACCATCCGTTTAGTGAGCATATGGCCTGGGATCTTGGTTTATATGTCGGTCAGGTCGAGGAACAGCAGAACTACCTGCAGGATAATGCCAGGGACACTTTGAACGATGGCGTAGAGGCCAAGCTTCGCATGGGTTTTGAGTATTCATCATCAGATGGTCGCAGCTCGTTACAATTTAATATCAGCCTCAATCTTGATGACCCCATTAAAGATCCGGGTGACGGCGGTTCGATCAGCTTTCAGTCTGTTTTTTGAGAATGTTAATAGATCAGGTAGTGGCTTTGTGAATCGAAATCGGAATACGCCGCGCGCCAAAATTTCCTGCCTCTTCATCAAACATTCCTGCCAGGGCAGAACCGCAATCGGGGCAGCAGCCATCTTCGCTTAATCGATACTGGTTGATCTGGTACCAGTCGCGCACGATCAACGGGCTGTGGCAATCCGCACAAAAAGTGGTATCACCTTCTATGTTATGTACGTTGCCGGTATAGACATAGTTCAAGCCCTGTTTGATTGCAATCTCTCTGGCGCGTACTAGTGTAGACGGTGGAGTTGCAGGGATATCCGGCATCTTGTGGTCGGGATGAAAAGCAGAAAAATGCAGCGGTACGTCACCGCCTAAATTTTCTTTTATCCATTTACACATCGCTGTCAGTTCTTCATCTGAATCATTTTTTCCGGGGATGAGCAGGGTGGTAATCTCAAACCATACATCTGTTTCATGTTTGAGGTAGAGCAAAGTGTCAAGCACTGGCTGCAGATGTGAACCGGTGAGCTTGTAGTAAAACTCGTCGGTAAATGCTTTCAGGTCGACATTAGCTGCATCTATCTTCGAGAAGAAATCGCGACGCGCTTCTTCGTGTATGTAACCGGCGGTCACGGCGACGGTTTTTATTCCCCGCTGATGACAGGCATCTGCTGTGTCCATCGCGTATTCGGCAAAGATAACCGGGTCGTTGTAGGTGAAAGCAACACTCTTGCAACCGTGTTTCTCTGCAGCGATGGCGATGGTTTCAGGTGATGCCTGGTCCATCAGCCGGTCCATATCCCTGGATTTACTGATGTCCCAGTTCTGGCAGAATTTACAGGCGAGGTTGCAGCCAGCGGTGCCAAAAGAGAGCACGCTGCTACCGGGGTAAAAATGATTAAGCGGTTTTTTCTCGATGGGGTCAATACAGAAACCAGAGGAGCGTCCGTAGGTTGTAAGCACGATCTGATCATCTTCTCGCATGCGTACAAAACACGCACCTCGCTGACCTACGTGCAACTTGCAGTCACGCGGACACAGATCACATTGTATGCGGCCGTCATCTAACAGGTGCCAGTATCGGCCAGGGTAATTTGTAGCCGCTATCATGTTGTCTGATCCTCAAGCGGGACGACAAAATCACGTTCTTTCCATTTGCTGACTGTGTAATTACTTAGTCTGACATCGTCCGCCCAAAAATCTGCTGGTAATCCTGCCTTGGTTTTCAGATGTGCGATAAAGTCTCCGGTATCGGGAAGCTGCTGCCAAACCTGGGGCAGGAATGTACTGCGGTGCTGAGCAAACTCAAATACCACGCCGTCGACACCCGGCCGTAATTGCATCAGAGCTTCCTGCTCGCTTGAAAAATGCAGAGCTTGCATGGCTGACAATAATGAAATCTCAATTTCGGTAATGTCCAGCTCTTCAAGCCTGAGAGGGGAAAAGCGGGTATCATGAAAAGCCGCTGCATTGGCGTTATGTTTTACATCTTCCAGTAG
>JADFWF010000227.1 GCA_015222965.1 Pseudomonadota bacterium
CCGCAGGCGTTGTTAACAAAATAAACTCTGCGTCTCCGCGCCTCTGCGGTGAAAATCTTTTGACTTTGTTTTGTATGTCCGTTTCTGGCCGATAGCGGGCATTTGATGAAATAGATTTACTCTACCAGGTATTGCGACCAGTCACGGCTGTTGTCTCCAAAGACAAAAAAGAACGGGTTTAACAGGCTGTCTTTGGTATTGTACTCAAGCGGGCTCATATCAGTTTTGGTGATATAACCATCGGCCTCGGTTACGATACAGTGCGCAGCGGCGGTATCCCATTCCGAGGTCAGGCCAAGGCGCGGGTACAGGTCTGCGCGTCCTTCAGCGACCAGGCAAAACTTTAATGAGCTGCCCATGCTAAGGGTTTCCAGTTCTCCACCATTATCGGCAGCTAGTTTGGCCATGTACTGCTGCATCATTTCTGATCCATGTGACCGGCTGCCGGCAACAGACAGTTTTCCGCCATCCAGTTTTTTAACGGTGATCTTTTCAGCGACGCCTTTTTTTTCTGTTTTGAAACAGCCGCCATTTTTCCAGGCATAATAATCAACATCCAGTACCGGTACATTAATGACGCCGATGATGCTCTGGTGCTGATGGATGAGTGCGATATTGACGGTGAATTCGCCATTACGCTTTACGAATTCACGGGTGCCATCAAGCGGGTCGACCAGCCAGTAGGTCTCCCAGCTGGCACGTTCTTCAAATGGCAGCTTGGCGGACTCTTCCGATAAAATGGGGATGTCAGGTGTTAATTCAGCCAGCCGCTGCAGGATTAAATGGTGAGAGGCCAGGTCAGCATCGGTCAGTGGCGATTTATCTTCTTTTTCCTGGACATCAAAGCCGGCATCGTAAATAGTTAAAATAGCTTCGCCGGCATCGCGGGCGATGTTGACGCATTCAAGACATAATTTTTCCAGGTTCAATGTGTGGCTCATAATAATATTCTTTAGCGGGTTATTCTTAAAAGAGGCATTGTATAATATTTAAATGACTATAGACGCTGATAATAAAAATTTCACGGATAAAACCTTGCCCTGGCAAAATATCGAGACCGTATTACTGGATATGGATGGTACTTTGCTGGACCTGCATTTCGACAACCATTTCTGGCTGACGCATGTACCTAAGTGTTATGCCGAGAAACATGACATGACGCACGAGGAAGCACACCAGCACCTGATGTGTCGATACACAGAAGTGCGCGGCAGGCTGGACTGGTATTGTGTGGATTTCTGGACACGGGAACTGTCACTGGATATAGAGCAGTTAAAGCATGATATCGCAGAAAAGATTTCGATACGTCCTGATGTGGTAGATTTTCTTTCCTGGTTAAATGCAAACGATAAACGGGTCGTGCTGGTGACCAACGCACACCCGGCGAGTCTGAACCTGAAGATGGATAAAACCAGCTTGCATGTGCATTTTGATAAGATCATCAATGCCCATGAGATCGGTCTGGCAAAAGAAAATGAAGGTTTCTGGGAAAAGCTGCAGGATGCCGAGCCTTATGATAAAGCGCACACCATGTTGATCGATGACAACCTGGAAGTACTGGATAGTGCGCATGAATATGGTATCGCTTACTGCCTGGGTATTCAGCAGCCGGATAGTCAGGGGGATGCTGTCAGCAGTGATAAATATATGGTGATCGATGAATTTAAAGAAATTCTACCTTAGTGAAAGTCGTATCTGTATTCTTTATTGCAAGACAGATAATCAAAAGCTATGCTTATGGTTATGAAAAATAAAATAAAAAACAATTTACTGATATTGGCACTGATTACTTCATGTTCCAGTTATGCTGCATTGTATAAAGGGATAGATTCAAAAGGTAACGTGGTCTATTCAGATACCCCTTTCGAAGACGCAGAAAAATATACGCCACCACCGATATCTGTCGTGGATGTGCCAAAATCTAAAGCTGATAAAGAGGCAGTAGAGGGAGAGAAACCCGTTGAATTTAAATATACTGACTTTGATATCGTCTCGCCGATAAACAAGCAAACAATTCGAAATGAACCTGATGTGGCTGTTTCTCTTAATTTAAAACCGGGATTGAATACGGAAAAGGACCATAGCATCTGGTTCTTATTAAATGGTAAACCGGTGGTAAAAAACTCACAGAGTCTGTCGTTGCAGCTTGGCCGCTTAAGTCGCGGTGCTTATAATCTTCAGGCACAGGTTAGAGATAAGAAGGGCAAGATAATAGTGCGAACCCGGAGCATCACTGTTTTTGTACATCAAACATCTGGTGGTTGATGAGCGAGTTTGAAATAGTGTTTAATCATTTTTTATTGTCTCAGTACGCTAGTTCAAAACTATGCACTTTAAGTGCAAGACTATAGTGTCATGATATTGTTGTCATCCTGACCGGAACGTAGTGGAGTGGAAGGATCTTACGCTTGGCAGGCGATTAGCGGTCTGGCAAAATCCTTCGGCTGTGCTCAGGATGACAAAAATAGAGAATAGTGGTTTTGAGAATACACCTGTTTTTTTATAGTGAAGCGATTTTCAATCGCTATAAAACAACCTATGGGCTTTTAGTCCATAGTCGTTGAGTTATGTATTAAGGCCGTGTACTGTTGTGCATCCGGAAGATGTCACTGAGAGTATCAGTATCATCGGAATATTTTTCGGCAGAATGAAAGCTGACGTATCGACCATCAGTGCTTATAGCAGGGGTGCTTGAAGGCTGGCTAGATGCCGGGGTATCCAGCTTTTCAATGATTATCCCGGGCCATGCGTTCAGGTTACGCACCAATATGCTTGTAGTACCAAGTTGGCTTCCACTGGCCAGGTTTGATGCCTTGGATTCAAATGCCACGTATTCAGCATTACCGCTTATGTGTGGGTTACTGCTGGCATCATCACCACTTTCTGCATTATTGATCGGGTTGACAGTGAGCAACTCGGTGCGGCCTGATGGCCGGTAATGCAGGTAGATATCTGCGATGCCGTCATTGTCTAAGTTATTAAGATTGGTGGCAATGGATTGAAATACGATGCTTGATCCATCTTCGGATATTGACGGGTTACTACTGCCGCCATTTGCTTCAGTACCACCCGTAGCCACGCTGATCTGCTCCACATTATGTGCCACACTGGTATCTACATGATAGATATTATTAAGTCCATTCGATGATGCAGTAAAATTTTTTGCAAGTGATTCAAATACGATATGTGTGCCGTCTGC
>JADFWF010000228.1 GCA_015222965.1 Pseudomonadota bacterium
AGAAAATCATTGTAACCAAGACCTGTCGCTGAACCGATCATGATATTTGGCGGGTCGCCGATCAAGGTTGCTGTGCCGCCGATGTTGGAAGCAAATATTTCTGCAAACAGGTAAGGATATGCACTGATTTTCAGTGTGTCGGTAATCAGCAAAGTAATCGGTGCTATCAACAATACCGTGGTGACATTATCCAGCAGGGCAGATAACAGGGCGGTGACGAACATCAGCATGACCAGGATGCCCCAGGGGTCAGCTTTGACTGCTTTGGCTGAGCGGATCGCCAGGTATTGAAATACCCCGGAATCACGCGTGATACCGACGATGATCATCATGCCGGTAAGCAGTCCGATGGTATTGAAATCGACGCCCTGTACTGCAGCTTCCTGGGTGAGTACGCCACCGACGATCATCAGTGCTGCCGCCATCATGGCGATTATGGCGCGGTTCAGACGTTCTGTAATGATTAACAGATAGGTTAATACAAATAAACTGCCTGCAAACAAAGCTGGAGACAGACCAAAGATCACATCTGCCTGGTGGACGCTATGCATTTTCTGCCGCTCCCGCTGCGAGAATTTTCTCACCGATCTCCCAGTAGGAAATCATACCCAGTAACTTACAGGTCCCCGGTTCAACGACCGGGATGCTGGCGCGTGTATTAAAGAGCTGCATCATGGTTTCGGTGAGCGGTGTATCAGGTGCGACCGGCATTATTTCTTTACTCATGCAGATTTCTATCGGCTGGTCTTTTACTTCTGCAAAGCGGTGGAACAGGTCTTCAAATGATTCGTGTATAAAACTGACATTTTCCAGTCCCCGGGGTAGGAATACGGCTTTGGGAATGATCTGCTTTAGCAGACAGTTAACACCGAACATGCCTACATAACAAAAATTTTCATCCACCACCGGCAGATTACGGTAGCGATTTTTCATGATGTAATCGGCAGCACACTCGATAGTGTCGGTGGGATTCAGGGTTGTTGGATTTGGGTCCATTGCTTCAGAGGCATTCATAGTTGTACCTTTTATACATTTATCAATTTATTTAGCTTTTTTGTATATGGCGTTTTTTACACATATTGGTGTCACGCTGTTTAATAATCGTGAGATTAATGTTGAAAATTTAGCTTTAAATATGTCATAGTAAATTTATGGTGTTCATATAGCCAGATTTCCGTATTTTCTTTTTGATATATATCAAAGTATTGGTCGCAGAGACTTGTATTATCGAGTGTGGAAACTGGTTTTCTTAATGGTTCGCAGGGGTAATTTTCAAAGAAAGGGTTCTTGCGAGAGATTATTATAGATTATTTGAAACGAACTCCTGTGGAGGAAAAAATGAAATTATTACTTACTGCAACAGCAGCAACAATATTACTTGTATCAGCGTCTGCCAGTGCTGACTGGGGTCCCTGGGACAACAATAACAACAGCAACAGCAACTGGAATAACAGCAATAACTGGAACAACAATGGTTATGGTTCAGGTTATGGCGATGGCTATGGCGACGGTTCTGGTGATATGGATGGTAGCTTTAACTTTGGCATGAGTGGCAAAGGCAGCGGTCGTGGTCGTGGCAACGCTCGTAACGAATATTACGGTAATAACAACTGGGATAATCGCTGGGATAACCGCTGGGATAATAACAATGGTTATTATGGTAATCGTGGTTATAACAACCGTCCTTACTACGGTCCAGGTCCTGGTTACTATGGTCCTGCGACGGCACCAGCACAGGCCCCTGCACCAGCTGCGCCAGCAGCTCAATAGAGACACTATGGTCTGTTAATAAAAAAGCGGGTTGAATTATCAACCTGCTTTTTTTCCCGGTTTATCGGTAGTTATCATATATCGGATAGTTATTACCGGTTTTAGTTATTTAATACTAATAGGGATTTGTCATGAAAGCAGCTACAGTAGCAGATATCAAATATGTGCATATAGGCATAATGCAAACGCTGTTACTGGAATTTGAACGTCATCGGCTGCCAAGATTGTTAAGGCTTAGAGATAAAGTTGATCGCGGTGAAGTCCTCAACGAAGTCGATTTTGAATTCCTATGTAAGGAAATCGACGATGCCTGTATAACAAAACATCTGATTGTCAGTTACCCGGAGTTAGAAGAGTTCTGTCTGCATATGGGGCATATGTTCAAAGAACTATGTGACAGGGCAGTGGAAAACGAGAAAAAGTAATCTTCGTTTATTGTCCCTGTTCCAGTACCCAGCGTATGGCACGGTGCGTGAGTTTATGTGCTGATGTCAGTCCCAGTTTCTTTTTGATGTGCGCCTGATGGGTTTCGATAGTTTTGACGCTCAAGTTTAGCTGTTTAGCCATCTTGCCAGGTGCGATACCCTGGCCGATCATCTCAAACACCTGCAGTTCCCGGTTCGATAACAACTCGACTCCATGTTTGTCGTCAGAACCGCTGGCGATATTGTCCAGTATTCTTCCGGTCATGTG
>JADFWF010000229.1 GCA_015222965.1 Pseudomonadota bacterium
CATGTCACCTTTTTTTAACGGAGTGACTCCAGGTCCTGCCGCCCAGACCTTACCTTTACCGGTGTCGACCTCGGCATAAGTGAAACCAGCAACGGTGATAACATCCGTTACTTTGCCAGAGATTTTTCGTTGATTATTTTGCAGCGTTTCTTTAGTATTTTTCTGCATCGCATAGGCCGTATTTGCCATGCTTGCATTCAGTAGATTTGAAGCCATGTAGGCAACAAGGCAGGCGAGCAGTATTATTGAAAAATTGGTGAGGCGCATCATTATGTAATCGCTTTCTAATCCCGGTTTTGGCCTGTTTTTTTGTTATTTAAACTGTCCAGCTTAAATCGTCCAGTCTAAATCGTAGTGGGCTCAAAGCCAGTCAGCGTATCGACATCCGCGTCATAATCAATACCATCAATACCAAAGCCAAACAGTTTTAAAAATTCATCTTTGTAACCCTGGTAATCGCTTAATTCGAAAATGTTTTCATTGGTTATCTGCGGCCAGAGTTCTTTGACTTTGCTCTGTACATCGTCACGCAGTTCCCAGTCATCCATGCGGATACGTGCAGTATCATCCAGATCTGCTCCGCCATCTTTATATAACTGGGTGCGGAACATGCGATTTATCTGTTCGATACAGCCTTCGTGAATACCCAGTTCTTTCATTACCTTAAAGCCCATTGCGATATATAAAGGCATTACCGGTATGGCGGCGGATGCTTGCGTGACCACGCTTTTAAGTACGGCAACATTTGCGGTGCCGTTGATGTCGGCGAGTGAATCCCGCAGAACGCCGGCTGCGCGATCCATGTCTTCTTTGGCTTTACCTAATGCACCGTGCCAGTAGATAGGCCAGGTGATATCGGTGCCGATGTAGCTGTACGAAACGGTTTTGACGCCATCGGCTAATACGTCCGCAGCTTTCAACGCGTTCATCCATAACTCCCAGTCTTCACCACCCATCACAGTCACGGTATTTTTTATCTCTTCTTCTGTAGCAGGTTCTATTTCAGCATCGATGAGGATATCTTTGCTGGTGTCGACAGCGGTGGCTTTGTAGGTTTCACCGATAGGTTTTAATACTGAGCGAATGACTTCACCGCTGTCTGGCAGTTTACGCACAGGTGAGGCGAGCGAGTAAACGATGAGGTCTATTTGTCCCAGATCCTGTTTGATCATCTCGATGGCTTTATCGCGCATCTCATTAGAGAAGGCGTCACCATTGATGCTTTTTGCATAGAGGCCTTCTGCGTGTGCAGCTTTTTCAAAAGCGCCTGAGTTATACCAGCCTGCCGAGCCAGGCTTTTTCTCCGTTGCCGGTTTTTCCAGGAACACACCCAATGTTGCTGCACCTGAACCAAAGGCGGCGGTGATGCGTGATGCCAGGCCATAACCGGTCGATGCACCGATCACCAAAACTTTTTTAGGGCCGTTTTTAACAGGGCCATCGGCTTTCACCCGTGTTATCTGTTCTTTGATATTGGCTTCACAACCCGTTGGGTGTGTTGTTATACAGATGAAACCGCGAGTTTTTGGTTTGATGATCACGTTAGATATTTCCGCTTTAGTTTAATTTAGGAAGTCTGCTATTTTCAAACAATCGAGGCCAGAGAGCAATGCTTTTAAAAATGGATGCCGAGGCCAAACAGGAAACCATCCAGGCTCAGGTCATAAATAAAATCGGTATCGTTAAATTTTACTTTGAGATAGCGATAGCCAAATTTCATAGAAAAGGTATCGCCTAACTGGTAACGGAGCATAGCTTCAGCATTTACTGCGATATCGCTTTTAGAGCCGCCTAGATCTCCACGAAAAGTTGCCTGAAAGTTACCTTTTAATGGAAGGCTATAGATTATACCTGCAAAAGCATCTGTCCAGATTGCAGCTTGCTCTGGTTTTCGATTAAGCGACGCCAGCGATATCGTAATATCCTGTCGCCGTAAACCTGCGATGAAGTCAAGATTCTCTATTGATGATGGAGTATAGCTACCTGCAAATTCGATGATACGGCCTTCAAGCCTTGGGGTTATCGGTAGAGGTGTTCCTTCCAGGAAAGTATCTTCGTAGGCAACATATAAAAAATCGAACAGTAATCCCCACTGTTTCTTACGTGCAGTAAATGTGGCGGAAGCAACACCGTCGACATTATCAAGCGAGAAAAAGCTATAGTTCGAATCGATAGGTGGCGATTCACCACCGCCAGCAGCGACCGTGCCCTTGATACTGGCCACCCACAGATAGGGCGTTATTTCAAAACGGAAGGGGTCGTTTTTTTCATCAGCATACAGATTGCTGCACCATCCACTGCATATAAACACCGTGCACAGCCAGAACCATTTTTGAATCGCTGAAAATTTTGCTTGTGGTTTTTTCATATAAATTTTTAATAGAGCATAGGGAATTCACGCCTGATGCTATCTATTTCTTTATAAACTTCAACGGGCAGTTTGAGTGATATGGATTCTATATTACTTTTTAACTGCGCCATATTTGTCGCGCCAATAAGTGTGGAATTAACGAAAGCCTGACCATTTACAAATGCCAGCGCCATCTGGCAGGCATCCAGCCCATACTGCCTGGCCAGTTCGACATATTTTTTAATCGCGGCATCGGTCTGCGGTAAAACCCTGTGCTCAGGGCGGGTTTCTATGGTTATCCGTGCGCCTTCAGGTCGAGCGCCATTCAGGTATTTGCCGCTTAACATGCCTCTAGATAAGGGCGACCATGCCAGTAGACCGCAGTCTTCATGAATGGCTATCTCACTCAGGTCTGGTTCGAAATGACGGCAGAGCAAAGAGTATTCATTCTGGATAGAAGCCATGCGTGGCATATTATTCTGTTGTGCTAACTGTAACCATTTCGTCAATCCCCAGGCGGTTTCGTTAGATAATCCGATATGGCGGATTTTTCCGTCCTGTATGAGTGCCTGCAAAGTGTGCAGCACTTCGAGGAAGTTTTCTTCTTCGGCCTGGGCATCAAATTTTGGTGCAAAATTCCATATCTGTCCAAAGTGGTATGAGCCCCGGTTCGGCCAGTGTAACTGGTAGAGATCGATATAATCTGTCTGTAACCTTTTCAGACTACCTTCTACTGCCTGCAGGATATTTTTTTTATCGATAGTACTCTTGCCCTTTCTTATCCAGGACAGCCCCGGGCCGGTTATTTTTGAGGCTAGTATGACTTTGTCACGATTTGATCGTGCAGCGAACCAGTTGCCGATAATCGTTTCCGTGGTACCAAAGGTTTTTTCACTCGGTGGGATGGCATACATTTCGGCGGTATCAAAGAAGTTGATGCCTTGCTCTAGCGCGTAGTCCATCTGCTCAAAAGCTTGTGTCTGTGTATTTTGAAACCCCCAGGTCATGGTGCCGAGGCCGATAACGCTGATATCCAGATCTGTTCGCCCTAATTTTCTATATTCCATGTGATTTTCCTTTGTGACGTGTATTGATGCCTGGTAGCCAGTTTGTTTGTTGGCCCGGTTTGTTTCAAGTTATTTCGTGTTAAATACTGTCTCCATTCATTCGTAATATTGAATTAGAAATGATGACGAATTAAAGTAGCCGGTCATATGAAAAGAATTTAACAACAGAAAAGGTTAACCAGATGAAATTATTCAATAAATTTGTAGTTTGTGTCTTAGCGGGATTTTTGATTGTGGGCGTTGCAGTGGCAGGTGACAGTAAAGATACCTCTGGAGATGGCATGAAACAGGGCGCTCATCACCAGATGATGAAAAATATGAGTGATGAAGATCGTCAGGCCATGCGCAAAATGATGAGCGAACAGCGTGAGATGATGAAAAGCATGAACGAGGAGGATCGCCAGGCTATGCGCAAGATGATGGAAGAACGACGCACGATGATTAAGAGCATGAGTCAGGAAGATCGCCAGGCTATGCGCAAACGCATGATGGATCGCCATGAGATGATGAAGAAGATGAGTGATGAAGATCGTCAGGCTATGCGTAAACGGGTGATAGCACGACACGAGAAAATGATGAAGATGAGTGAAGAAGAGCGCAAGGCCATGCGTAAAAAGATGGACCAGCGCCATGAGAAAATAATGAATATGACGGATGAGGAACGCAAGGCCTGGCGTGAAGAAAGAAGAGCAAAAGGTGGCAAGTACTAATGAGCTGTATTGGTTCAAACTTTGCCTGACAGTAGATGCTGGACGGATGGCGGCTGTTGAGCCAGAACAGTCGTTCGTCTTTGGTCTTTCGTCAGAAAGCAATAACTCCGACCAGAGACCAAAGCAAAAAACGTAGGTCGGGCATTGCCCGACCTACGTTTTTTACTGGCCCCGTTTATATTGTTCGTTTTAACTTTCTTTAAAGATCTTTTTATTGATTATAAGGCTGGGGCATATCCCGGTTATGCCAGCAAAGACAAGGAAGGCAGCAGGTAAAAACAATAGCCAATGCACCACATCAATGCCTGTCAGCCATATACCGAGAGAAATAAACAAGCCGATCAAAATAAATGACACCCTTAACGCTGTGCTGTTTATCATATATTTTTTCATATCATTCACCTTTATTTTTCATATTGTTATCAGTTAGAAAGAGTGTTTCCGTCCTTTTATACAGTGTGTGCAAAAACTATGACACTTGCTGTTGGGTTACGTTCCAGATAAACCATGGTCCCCGGGTTTCTGTTGATACTGTATAATCCGCACATCTAATTTGACCTGAAAATATTAACTCGAGAAACACGATGCCATTAATAAAACCTTTTGCCGGTCTACGTCCGGTACCTGAGCGTGCTGAAGAAGTTGTTGCACCGCCGTATGATGTTTTAAATTCTGCCGAAGCGCGTGAGCGTGCTGCTGGTCGTCCGTGGAGTTTCCTTCACATTTCCAAAGCAGAGATTGATCTGCCGGAAGGCACGGATCCTTATGATCCGTCTGTCTATGCCAAGTCTGCTGAAAATATGCAGAAGATGCTGCAGGAAGGTATTTTGATCCGGGAAGAAAAACCCTGTTATTACGCTTAT
Organism: Pseudomonadota bacterium; assembly: GCA_015222965.1. Classification (GTDB taxonomy): domain Bacteria; phylum Pseudomonadota; class Gammaproteobacteria; order SZUA-229; family SZUA-229. The sequence continues at coordinate 4,991 of JADFWF010000229.1, forward strand.
CGTTTGATCATGGATGGCCACTCACAGGTCGGTCTGGTCGCGACCGCATCGGTTGCTGACTACGATATCAACCGCGTGCGCAAACACGAATATACCCGCCCGGCAAAAGAAGACGACCGCGTGCGCCAGATCGAGGCTCTAAATGCGCAGACCGGTCCGGTCTTGCTGGCCTATAAATCACAGGCTGATATGGATGCGATTTTAGAAGAGACTACCAAGCAGCCGCCGCTGGTCGATGTGACCGCCGATGATGGTGTGCAGCATACTTTCTGGGTTATCGATGATGATGCGACTATCGAAAAGATCAGTGCCGGCTTTGAAGCGATGAATGCTATCTATATCGCAGATGGGCATCACCGTTCAGCGTCAGCATCACGCGTCGCCAAGAGCCATGAGATGAGCGGCGACGGTAACCAGAACTGTGATTATTTCCTGTCTGTTATCTATCCGCATAACCAGATGAATATCCTGGATTACAACCGTGTGATCACCGATCTGAAAGGCCTGAGCAAAGATGAATTGCTGGAAAAAGTGAAAACGGCATTTACTGTGACTGAGGAATCATCTGCAGTTAAACCGGCCAAAGCCACGGAGTTCGGCATGTATGTGGATGGCCAGTGGTATCGTTTGAACATTAATGATGAACTGGTGCCAAACGACCCTGTAGCGTCACTTGACGTCAGTCTGCTGGCAAATAACCTTATCGAGCCGTTTCTGGGTGTCTCTGACCCGCGTACGGACAACCGTATCGATTTTGTTGGCGGTATCCGAGGTCTGGCCGGTCTGGAAAAACGTGTTAATAGCGGTGAGATGGCGATCGCGTTCTCATTGTATCCGACCAGTATGGAAGCACTGATGGCAGTGGCTGATGCCGGTGAGGTGATGCCGCCTAAATCGACCTGGTTTGAGCCGAAACTGGCGGATGGCCTGGTTTCTCACGTATTGGATTAACAAATATTTATTGATTACAAGTTTAATTAATCTAGCGGGGAAATTGTTAAATGAAATTTAGTCCATGTACAGGAAAATGTACTGATGAAGGCACGCACTGTGAAGGCTGTGGGCGAAGTCATGAGGAAATTGCCGAAATGAATACACTGGTTGGCAATTTAATTACGTTTGCAGAAAAAATGAATTATGAAAATGTTGATGATTTTTCTAACGGCGTTGCTGGCAGTATCAAATACAAGATGGGAGAAGGGCATTAGGCAGCGAGTGTTGTTTGAGATTTACATTTAAGCTGGATTTTGTTACTAGCTCAGACTGTGTGAAAGCTCAAAAAAAACCCGATTTATTCGGGTTTTTTCTTGCGTTTTTTATTATATTAATATATATATTAATTATTAATGTATATATTAATAAAGGTGGCTTATGAATAATTCAGACTGGATTCGCAGCATGCGAAAAAAGCAGGGCTTAAAAGGTTTTCAATTAGCTGAGCGTATGCAGGTAAGTGCAGCCAGGATATCGGTATTGGAAAAAGATGAGGGCAGGGGTGCAGTGACACTGAAGATGATGGAGCGGGCGGCGAAAGCTATGGGCTGCAAGTTTGAATACCGGATAGTACCGGCGTTTGAAAGTAATGTTACAAATTTATC
>JADFWF010000230.1 GCA_015222965.1 Pseudomonadota bacterium
ATGCGCACCAGTACTTCGGGCGAGATGATGTGCGGCAATAGATTGATGCCGAGCTGTTTGAAGGAGAACAGGCCGAAGATGATGACGGTGAGGGTCAGCATGGTGACGCCGACCGGGTGGCGGATGGACCAGGCGGCCAGGCCGCCAGTACGAAAACGCTGTTTCATTACTGCTTGCTTTCCTGCTCGGTGTTATCTGTATCGGCGTCGCCCCTGGCAATGTCTACTTTTTTACCTGTGCGTAAACCGAGGAAACCGCGGCTGACGATGTGGTCTCCTGCTGTCAGGCCGGATAATATCTCTGCAACTGAGGCAAATTGCTGTCCCTGCTCAAAAAAGACTTTTTCTGCAACAGTTTCACCCTTGTCATTCTCGATAATACGGTAAACATAGGCGCCTTCTGGCTCATAATGGATAGTGTGTACCGGGACAATGAGCCGGTCAGTCGCGGTTAATTCTATGCTGGTGCGAGAGAATTGCCCGACGGTTGCGCCGTCAGGCACAGGTGAAAGCAATATCTCAATGATGCCCTTGTGCGTGTTGGCATTGATCGTTGGATGTATGCGTATTACGTTGGCGTTAAATTTTTTATCACCGAGCGCGTCGATACGCATTGTCACGGACTGATCTTTTTTAACCAGTGGCAGCCAGCGTTCTGCGAGGCTGGCTTTCAGTCTTAGCGCGGTAGGGTCGATGATAGTGTGAATATGCGACTGCGGTGCCAGCATGTCGCCGGGTTCGTACAGACGTTTGGTGATCAAGCCGTCGATCGGCGCTTTAATACTGGTGCGCCTGAGGCGGGTGAGCTGGCGTTTCTCTTCAGCAATGGCTAAATCGAGCTCGGTCTGCGCTCTTGCCACTTCTTCTTCAGTAGAGATTTTTTTCGGCAGCAGTTTTTTGACACGAGAAAGGTCAACCTTTGCCTGTTCGCGAGAAGCTTTGGCTTTGGCGACATCGGTCTTTAACAGTTCGTTATCGAGCTGAACCAGCAAAGTGCTTTTTTTTACAACGTCACCTTCGTGATAGGGCAGTTTGGTAATACGGCCGCTCTCTTCATTGTACAGGCGGATCTTGGTCACTGCTTCAAGTGTGCCGGAGACCGTCTGTGTCAAAAACACCGGTTTTTGTTCCACGGTGATGACTTCGACACGGTGTGTACTCTGCATCGCCCGGTGTGAGTTGATGCTTGTATCGCTGCTGTCACAGGCCGTCAGCAGTAAACAGCCGATCACTCCGGCTGATAACCTGCTAAAGACCGGCTCGAATAATAGTAAAAAGTGAGCGAGTTTTTTCGATATAATCATGCCCCGAACTTTACCCTATAAAGCACTGATACCCCAACTTCTTACTTAGAAAAGCAGATTAGGGTGCGAAGATTTGAATCCACAGTGCTTTAGAAAAATCTTAGCTGCACCCATAGGTTCAGCGGGTATTTTTATGAAGTGCTGTGGATTCAAAGATTTGTGCCATAACTGTGTTTCTAAGTAAGGAATTGGGGTTAATACAAAATAAATGATACATCGACCGACAACTAAACCACACGGAAATCGCAAGGATTTTGACAATATAAAACGATTGTTTCCCTATATATGGGATTTCAAAGGCCGTGTGTTTTTAGCCTTGTCCTGTCTGATCCTGTCCAAGATTGCTATCGTGGGCATGCCGCTGATGTTGAAAGATATTGTGGACGGCCTCGACAGCAAGCAGATGCTGGCCATGGACAATCTAGAATCGGCTGCCCTGACATTGCCTTTGATATTGTTGCTGTCTTACGGGGCATTGCGCTTGATGGCAAGCCTGTTCAATGAGCTGCGAGATGCGATTTTTTCACGGGTGCGTTATCACGCGATGCGCGGAATCTCATTACGTGTGCTCAAACATCTGTATTCGCTTTCATTGTCATATCACCTAGATAGAAAAACAGGCGGCATAACGCGTGACCTGGAACGTGGCACAAACAGCTTAAGTTCGATTTTAAATTACCTGGTTTTTAATATATTTCCTACGGCCGCAGAATTTGCGTTTGTTGCCATTATCTTATTGAGCAAATACGAGACCCACTTTGCGGTAATCACTTTCACAACGGTTTTACTCTACATCGCATTTACTCTGCTGGTAACAAACTGGCGCATGCATTACCGCCATGAGATGAATGACCATGAATCGAAAGCCAACAGTTTTGCAGTCGACGGTATGCTTAATTATGAAACAGTCAAATACTTCACAAATGAAGAGTATGAGTTAAAGCAATACGATGAAACGCTGGATAGATGGGAAGGCGCTGCAGTAAAAAGCCAGGCATCGATGTCCTTGCTTAATTTCGGGCAGGGCGCAGTCATCGCAATCGGTGTCACCCTGATGATGATCTTTGCTGCCCAGGGTGTGGTCGACGGCGTCATGACCCTGGGTGATCTTGTGCTGGTCAACGCTATGATGCTGCAACTGTTTATCCCGTTAAACTTCCTGGGTATTATCTACCGGGCATTAAAGTATTCACTCGCCGATATGGATATGATGCTTAAACTGCTGGATACAAAAGTAGAAGTTAAAGACATTGAAAATGCAACAGTGCTAAAAGTAACAGATGCGGTCATCCGTTTTGATGACGTCAGTTTTGATTACAATAAAGACAGAAAAATATTAGACAAGGTCAGTTTTGATATCCCGCATGGGCATAAAGTTGCAGTCGTGGGGCCTTCAGGCGCGGGCAAGTCAACACTGGCGCGATTATTGTTTCGCTTTTATGATGTTGATGCAGGCAGTATTTCTATCGATGGGCAGAATATCAATGCGGTAACTCAAACAAGCCTGCGAGATAATATCGGAATCGTGCCGCAGGACACGGTGTTGTTCAATTACACCATCGATCATAATATCCGATATGCGAAGTTTGATGCCACCGATGAAGAAATTCACCAGGCAGCCAAACACGCAAATATACACGACTTTATTACAAGCCTGCCGGATGGTTATCAGACCGTCGTAGGCGAACGTGGATTAAAACTGTCGGGTGGTGAAAAGCAACGCATTGCAATCGCGCGGGTGATTCTCAAGAATCCACGTATACTGGTTTTTGACGAAGCTACATCCTCGTTGGATTCACATTCAGAACAGTTAATCCTGGAATCCTTAAAAGAAGTTGCTGAAAGACATACCACGCTGGTGATAGCGCATCGTCTTTCTACCATCATCGATGCTGACAATATCATCGTGCTCGATAAGGGAAAAGTTGTGGAGCAGGGCACACATCAAAAACTGTTAGAAAAAGAAGGTCTGTATGCACACCTGTGGCAATTGCAGCAGGAAGAAGAAACAGAAGAGGCGACGTAATCATGCGGGAAGTTATTTTAAAAA
>JADFWF010000231.1 GCA_015222965.1 Pseudomonadota bacterium
ACAATAATCTGATCACTCGATTAGACGACCTGATGTCAAAACTATTAAATTCAGCACAGGAAGAACTCTTCAACATGTCGGATGAAGCCGACAATAACGAAGATCAGACGCGTTATTTTGAGCTGATGAACCAGATCCGGACACTCAAAACCGGCATCGCAGAAAAATTCACCTGCAACATCAAAGAATACCTGGTGCCCGCTAAAGAGTATGAAGCCAAACAGGAAAAGCAGGAAACCGAAGATGAAGACGAGCTAAGCCTTGTCGGTCAGGATAAAATGGAAGGCATCGTTCTGGTAAAAGGCATTGGTGAACGTGCGACAGCTAGATATCGTGAACAGATTTCACACCTGGAAGCCCGCCTTGAGCATCTGGCAACAAAAACTGAAGTCGTGTTTAAAAATGACGCCATCGTACCGACTAACTTTTGTCAGGCATTCGATGACGCTCTGGGTGAAGATTTCGCCAATACCAACAAAAAATTATTATTTGGCATGTTTGATGTCGAGATTGCCAATAAACTTGATGCGTTGTACGACTCCATCAACAACCGGCTGATCGACGCGGACATCCTGCCACAGATAAAACTACACACGCGAGGCCAGCAACCCTCTCGCCCTCGTCCCAAACCACCGCAAGCACCGCCAGCTGATGGCGATAAAAACGCCCAGCACGACGGTTATGCCGAAGATGCTTCCGGAGGACATGCTGGCGGCGGACACACGGGAAGTGGCCAACCAGGTGCAGCAGGCGGTAGCACTAACCCTTCAGCCGGTGGCAACAATATAAACGGCTTTGCCATGACCGCACCACCAGGTGGCAGTTATCGTCACGCGAGCCAGAGCTCAATGCAATCCGGTGAAGGCGGTGCAGAAGCTGGTTCTGCCGCGCAACCAGGTGGCGGATACGCTGGCGGAAATCATGCCGGTGCGCCGGGCACAAACACCGCAGGTTCTCAATCTGGCGAGCATAATGCAACAGATGCAGGCGGCGAATACCAACACTACACCGCTGGCATGCCTGCAGGACAGGTAGGCCGTGTCCTGGGAAATTACCTCGGAGGCACACCAATTACTCCTGGTACTGCCGACAAATCTTCAGCAGCTGGTGGTGAATTCTTCCCCGAAAGCACGCCACAACATTTTGGTCATCAAGAGATTATTCATGCACTGTCAAATCTTCAGAGCCTGCCGCAGTTCAACCAGCCTGAAGGCGAACGTTTTGACAGTGAGGCGATAAAACAGGCCGTCCTTGCTGAGATAGCAAAAACATCCGGTGGTGCAGTTACCAAACGCATCAACACTATCGCAGAAAAAACCATCGATTTTATCGAGCTGATTTTTGATGCCATCGTTGATGACGACGATATCTCTGACACCATCAAAACGCTACTATTAAGATTACAGATCCCGATCATCAAAGCCTCGATGGCTGATCAGGAATTCTTTATCTATGACGATCACCCCGCCCGACTGTTGCTCGATACTGTCGCCGACGTGGGTATCGGCATTACCGATCACACTGACGATATGTTCAAACACCTGGATAAAGTCGTCTCCACCATCCTTGGCGAATATGATCTAACCACTGAAACATTTCAGACCGCACTGGATAACCTCAATACGATCATCGAAGATGAGGAAACCAAAACACGCGCTATCGAAGAAGAAGAACAGCAACAACTGTTACGCAAACATGCTCGCGCAACAGTATTAAAAGCACTGCGCGCCACCACTACTGGAAAAACACTGCCTGAAGGTGTACACCCGTTGATACTTAAACGTTGGCCTACATTAATGTTCAATCATTATCTGAGCAACGGCAAAGAAAATAACGGCTGGGTAAACCTGGTTTTAACATTACGCCACATCGTTGACAGCGTTCAACCGGTAACCTCTGCGGAGCACCTGGCTAAACTTATCGCTGACAAAGATGATTTATTCGAACAGACAGAAGATTATTTAAACAACGCGAGCAAATCTAAAAAAGATGTCAGAAACATCATGGACATCTATCGGGAGACCGTACAGCTGCATATCGACGACGCTAATTTTTCTGAGGAAGAAGTCATCGTTGCCGAAGAGACCATCAGCCAGGCAGAACCGGTCGAAGAAGCACCCATCGAAGAAGAGGACACTAGTGACAAACCGACGCTACCGTCCAACATTATGCCTGGCATGTGGTTTCAGATTTATATGGGTGAAGACAAGGTCGCCAGGCGCTGCAAGCTGTCCGTCATCATCGTCGAAGATGCAAACCTGATGTTCGTTAACCATAAAGGTGAACTGGTAGCAGAAAAATCATTTGATGAATTTAAAGATGAGATAGCCAGCAATAAATCAAAAGTGATTATGGGGCACTCTGCTTTTGATCACGCATTTAAAGCGGTTATCAATCGACTGGATTAAATGGACAGCTTTCTCAGTTAGCGAATGTGCGATTTTCGGCCAGTAACGGACGTTCATGTTTTATTTTTGTTTTTTCTTTTGACTTTCCCTCACCTTAGCCAAGCCATTGAGGCATGACGGCCTTTTTTGGGTACTTCCTAGTTAAATTAATTTGGGGCTGTAGAAAAAAAGTACCTCGCCCGCGGTGCGAGAACCGCAATGCCCAACGAATTAACCACTGTTACTATTGCTCAACTAGAACGAACACATTTACAAAAGTTAAACCTAAATCGCGGAATGAGAAAATTCCGCTCCTACAAAAAACCTTAACATCAGCTAAGGCTCAAAAACGCTCATCCATATCTCGATAAACAGATTTATTACTAATGCACAAAAAAAGCCGGGGCAAGATAATCTTGCCCCGGCTTTTTCTCAAATGAAGCGACTAGATTATAAGATATAACCCCGTTCTTCATGTTGGCTGATATCAAGACCTTCGGTCTCCTGCTCATCTGTTACACGTAACCCAACAAGCACATCAACCAGTTTTAATATTGCATAGGTAACCACAGCAGTGAAAACGATCGTGGCGATAACACCGGTCAACTGTACACCTAACTGCGAACCCATGGTCATACCTTCAGCATAACCGGCACCGCCTAAACCAGCGGCAATAAATACGCCTGCTAATAACGTACCCAGGATACCGCCGACACCATGCACCGGAAATACATCGAGTGAATCATCGATCTTCAGTTTCTGCTTCAGGAATGCTGTTGCATAAAAACAGACGATGCCCGCACTGAGACCGATGATCAAAGCTCCCATCGGACCAACGTAACCTGAAGCCGGAGTGATCGTACCCAGACCTGCAACCATACCGGTTACCGTACCCAGGGCGCTCGGCTTACCATACTTCAGCCATTCCAGAGCAGCCCATGTCATGGCACCGCATGCCGCACTGACATGCGTCACCAGCATCGCCATACCGGCATCGCCATTAGCAGCGACCGCGCTGCCACCATTAAAACCAAACCAGCCTACCCACAGCATGCCGGCACCAGTGACTGTCATCGTCATATTATGCGGCATCATGGCAGCAGTCTGGAAACCATTACGATTTCCTAAGACCATCGCCGCGACTAATGCTGCCACCCCGGCGGTAATGTGTACGACCGTACCACCAGCAAAATCCAGCAGCCCTTTTTCAGCCAGCCAGCCGCCGCCCCATACCCAGTGACAGACAGGGAAATAAACAACGCTCACCCACAACACACTAAATATCAACATGGCTGAAAATTTCATTCTTTCGGCAAAACCACCGATGATCAACGCCGGTGTAATAATGGCGAAGGTCATCTGGAACATGACAAAAACACTTTCTGGCAATGTGCCGTTAAGCGAGTCACGCGTGACATTCGCTAAAAAAGCATTATCCAGGCCGCCGATCCAGGCATTCATCGAACCACCGTCTCCAAATGAAAG
>JADFWF010000232.1 GCA_015222965.1 Pseudomonadota bacterium
ACTACAGGAATATGCGGATACATCTCGATCGCAGCAGAGATCAGGTGACGTAAGAAAGGTTCGCCTGCATAAGAACGCGCACCTGCAGAACCCTGCATGATAACAGGACTGTTAGTCTCGTCAGCAGCTTGCATGATGGCATGCACCTGCTCCATATTATTAACATTAAATGCTGGCATGCCGTAACCGTTTTCAGCAGCATGATCCAGTAATTGTCTCAGTGAAATTAAAGCCATTAGAGCTCTCCTCTTAAAATTAAACTAATCTAAAAAAATACAATAAAAAATTCTTTTTAAAAATTGCTAGAACTAATGAACGCTAACAATCTTCATTATGTTACTACCACCCTCGTCGCCCAGAGCATCACCGCGTGTAAGCACTATTCGATCACCGCTTTCGACGATATTTTTGCTCTTCAGCAGATCAACCACACCCAGGGTTACATCCATAGGCGCCAGCTCACTAAAGTCAGCACGTACAGGATATACACCACGATACAAAGTCACCTTGCTCAACGTTCCTGAGCGTGGTGTTAAAGCATATATCGGAATACCAGAACTTATACGTGACATCCATAACACCGTTGCACCCGATTCGGTCAGTGAAGCGATGGCATTCATCTTAAGGTGATTCGCGGTGTACATTGTAGCCATTGCGATGGCTTCATCAACCCTACCAAAAACAAGGTCTACACGATGATCTGAAACCATGGCAGCGCGCTGTTTTTCAGCATGTTCGCAAATCCTTCCCATAGCCGCTACGGTTTTCGCGGGATACTTACCCACGGCTGTTTCGCCAGACAACATCACCGCATCGGTACCATCGAGTACCGAGTTAGCCACATCAAAAACTTCAGCGCGTGTTGGGATCGGGCTATCGATCATCGATTCCATCATCTGTGTAGCCGTGATAACCACCTTGTTCATGCTGCGCGCTTTTTTGATCAGGCTCTTCTGTAATGCCGGCAATTCAGCATCACCCATCTCAACACCAAGGTCACCGCGCGCCACCATGATGACATCAGAGGCTTCTATTATCTCATCGAGATTCTTGATCGCTTCGGCACGTTCTACTTTAGTCACGATACCGGCATCACTGCCTTCCGCCCGAACCAGTTCCCTGCACTGGTTCACATCCGCCGCCGTACAGGCGAAGGATAAAGCCACATAATCAACATCCATAGTGACCGCAGCTTTTAAATCTTCTTTATCTTTTTTTGTAAGCGCTGGTGCTGACAGGCCACCGCCTTTTAAATTAATGCCCTTGTTGTTAGATAGTTCACAGGTATATTCAACAACACAGCGGATCTCTTCACCAACAACTTCAGTAACGGCAAGCTCGACACGACCATCATCAAGCAACAATACATCACCACTTTTAACGTCTTTAGGCAAATCTTTATAAGTTAGACCAACACGTTCTTGCGTGCCTTCATTCTTATCAAGCGCCGCATCTAAAATGAACGTCTCACCGCGAATCAACTGAACCCGCCCATCCTTAAACTTATGCGTGCGGATTTTCGGGCCTTGCAGATCGGCAAGAATTCCAACGATACGCCCGCTGTTCTCACTGCACACACGGATCAGATCAGCACGGTGACGCTGCTCATCATGTGTGCCATGCGAAAAATTTAAACGAAACACATCAACACCTGAGCGAATCATTTCCATGATTACCTCAGACGAACTTGAACCCGGTCCTAACGTTGCGACTATCTTAGTTCTTCGCATTGATGTTTTGTTTCTAACCCCGATTAAATTAACTTCGTATAAAAACAGGGCTTAATACCTAAGCCCTGCATTTAACAATATTATTGTTTTGCAGCGCACTCTTCGAGCATCGCTACAGCCGGCAAAGTTTTACCTTCGAGGTACTCAAGGAATGCACCACCAGCTGTTGAGATATAAGTTACTTTGTCGTATATATCATATTTCTGAATTGCTGCGATCGTATCACCACCGCCAGCCAGACTGAAACCAGGTGAATTCGCAATCGCCATAGAAACTGTTTTAGTACCTTCACCAAACTGATCGAATTCGAACACGCCAACAGGACCGTTCCAGATGATAGTGCCGGCTTTTTCGATGATCTCTGCCAGCTCTTTTGCTGAATTCGGACCGATATCAAAAATCATATCGTCATCCACAACTTCAGAAGCATCTTTTAACGTTGCTTCCGCATCTTCAGCAAATTCTTTTGCACAGACGACGTCTGTTGCAATTGGAATACTTGCACCACGTGCATTCATTTTCTCGATCAGCTCTTTCGCTGTATCAACCAGATCGGCTTCGTACAGAGACTTGCCTACGTTATGTCCAACAGCCGCCAGGAATGTATTCGCGATACCGCCACCAACAACCAGTTGATCAACCTTTTCAGACAAAGCTTCAAGCACGGTTAACTTGGTAGATACTTTTGAACCACCGACGATAGCAACCATAGGTCGAGCAGGTTCTGCTAATGCTTTAGCAAGACTGTCTAATTCACCCGAAAGCAGGATGCCCGCACAAGCTACAGGTGCAAATTTACCTGCGCCGTGAGTTGATGCCTGTGCGCGATGCGCAGTACCAAATGCATCCATAACAAACACGTCACATAGTGCAGCGTATTGCTTAGATAATGCTTCGTCGTCTTTTTTCTCGCCCGCGTTAAAACGAACGTTTTCCAGTAACACACACTCACCAGCAGCAACTGTTGGTGCGTTATCCAGATAATCTTTAACCAGGCGAACATCAGTACCTAATTTTTCAGACATAACTTCAGCGATAGGTGCCATCGAGTTTTCATCATCAACCTTGCCTTCTTCAGGACGGCCACGGTGAGACATAACCATGACGGAAGCACCTGCTTTCATGCAGTGCTCAACAGTAGGCATAGACGCAGTAATACGCGCATCAGAAGTTACCTTGCC
>JADFWF010000233.1 GCA_015222965.1 Pseudomonadota bacterium
GCATGGCTTATGATAATGCAATCAATTTGCAGGGTGTGGCTGCCAGCCAGTGGTTAATATTAAAACGCCAGAACCTGGGGCCGTCTGGTACGGGTGAAAGTGCCAGAACCAGTGCCAGTGCCTTGAATATTCAGAGCAGCAGTGTGAACTTATAGTTTTAGATATAGCCTTACTTATCTATTAATTATTTCTGAAACGTCCAGCTAAAAACTCAATCAAAGACCTTACCGTGAATAACAACATCATTTGTTTTTATCGTTATTTTATACTGCTTGTTGCTGTACTGTTTATCAGTGCCTGTGCTGATGATGATAATGTTGATCAGCCTGTAGAACTGGTTCCGTTTGCCAGCAATTACTACCTGGATGTGACCTGGCATAAATCAACGGGTGCAGGCGCTGAAGAGCAATATCTTTTTTTACATCCGCTGATCTTAAAAAAGATAGCAGTAACGATCAGCCGCGATGGCATATTAAACATCATCGGCCTGAAAACGGGTGACTTCGAACAGGATATAGAACTAAATGCGACCATCAGCGCAGGTGTCGGCGGTAATGAAGATGTCTGGCTGCTTGCTACGCGCGATGCTTATGTTATAGCAATCGATGCCAAGAGCCGTAGAGAACGCTGGCGTACCCGCGTGCCAAGTGAAGTGCTGGTAAGGCCGGTAATCTATGAAGATACCGTGGTCGTCAGAACCATCGATGGCAAGATCCTCAGCCTGAATATCGACAGCGGAAAGATCCGCTGGCAATATCAACGGGCAATCCCTGATCTAACTTTGCGGGGTACCAGTGAGCCGGTTATCGCACGCGACAAGATATTTGTTGGGCTGGCGGATGGCCGCTTGATCGCTATCTCACCTGACAACGGTGAGGTTGTCTGGGACGTGGCACTATCTGTTCCTAGCGGGCGTTCTGAAATACAACGGCTGGTCGATATAGACGGCGATACAGAACTATATGGCAGAGTATTATACGCGGCCAGTTTTCAGGGAAGGGTTGCAGCAATCGACGTCGAACGTGGACAGTTTTTATGGGCACGAGATTTCTCGACGCATACCGGTGTTTTACTAGACGAAAAAACACTTTACAGCAGCGATGAACATGGACATATATGGGCTCTGGACAGGTTAAATGGAGCGACTATCTGGAAGCAGGAAAAGCTGGCGCATAGAAAACTTACCCGTCCGACGATAATCGGTGATTACCTGGCGGTGGGCGATTTCGAGGGTTATGTGCATCTGCTGTCGCGTTATGATGGCCATTTCATCGCCCGTTTTCAGCTGGGGCAATATGATGATCTGGGCTGGGAACTTGCCACCGGCATCATCGTTCCACCGATCGTATTCAAGGAAGACCGGCTGGTGGTAGTAACGCGCGGTGGCATATTATATGTCCTTGCGTTACGTGAACGCGACGATGACTTCTAACTTTTGTTTTTGTCATGTCCGTTACTAAAACTCTCGAGCTTGTCGTAGCCTTAGTTGGCCGTCCCAATGTCGGTAAATCGACTTTATTTAATGTCCTGACGAAATCGCGTGACGCACTGGTTGCAGACTATCCCGGTCTGACGCGTGACCGTCAATATGGCCGCCTGCAGTTTAAATCTTCTGAAATTATCATCATCGATACCGGTGGTTTGAGTGGTGAGAGTGAAGAGCTCGACTCTCACATGGAAAAACAGACACGCCTGGCCGTCGACGAAAGTGACATCATCCTGTTCATGGTTGATGCGCGTGACGGCTTAACGCCTGCGGATGAAGTAATTGCTGATTCATTAAGGCGTACCGGCAAACACGTAAAACTAATCGTAAATAAAACAGACGGGCTCGATGTCCGCACCGTGGCCAGCGAGTTCTTCTCACTGGGATTAGGTCAGCCGATCTCTATTGCGGCATCACAGAATCGCGGTATTCAATCGATGCTGGCAGACATATTAGAAGCCTTTGAGGTTGATGATGTCCCTGTCGACGATGAAGATGTTGGCGATCTTGATGGTAGTGAAGAAGATGAAAAGGATAAGAGCGTAAAAGTTGCTATCATCGGCAGGCCCAATGTTGGTAAGTCAACATTGGTCAATCGCTTTTTAGGTGAAGAGCGTGTCGTTGTTTTTGATATGCCGGGCACCACACGAGACAGCGTTTTTATCCCTTTTGAACGGGACGGAAAAAAATATACCTTTATCGATACCGCAGGCATCCGCCGTAAACGTGCAGTGCACGAAGCCATCGAAAAATTCAGTATTATAAAATCCATGCAGGCTATCGAGCGTGCCAACGTTGTCATCATGATGATCGACGCCAGAACAGAGATAGCAGATCAGGATTTGCATCTTATCGGTTACGTACTGGAAGCAGGGCGTGCACTGGTATTAACCATCAATAAATGGGACGGCATGGATGACTACCAAAAAGAATTGATCCATAAAGGCATCGATAAACAGTTACCGTTCGTACGCTTTGCCGAAACGTTTTTCATCTCGGCATTGCATGGCTCGGGTGTCGGCAAACTCTACGAAGCAATCGACCGTGCTTATGCGTCCGCAACAAAAAAATATTCGACGTCAGATCTCACTCGCCTGTTAGAAAAAGCAGTACAGTCACACCAGCCGCCGCTGGTTAATGGGCGCAGGATAAAATTACGCTACGCCCACCAGGGTGGCATGAATCCACCAAGGATAATCGTCCATGGTAACCAGATAAGCAAAGTGCCAGCAGTGTACAAACGTTACCTGACAAATTTTTTCAGGAAAGAGCTTAACTCTGTCGGTACACCGATAATGATCGAATTTAAAGGTGGTGACAGTAATCCATTTACCAGCAGTAAAAAGAAAAAAGTCCATCGCGGACAGAAAAAATAATTTCTCCCCAACATTCAACTTTTCCATATATCGACTATATTCATTACAGATGAAGACGGTTTTTGTATGAAATATCTGTATTAATTCTAGTTATATTTCAAGCCACTAAGACAGTTACCTGATTAAATTGTGCCATTTTGGCACGTTTACTTGCCAAGCCTTATATTTGAACTATCTTCAGAATATTACAACAATAAACGGGGAGTCCCTGAGATGAAAAAACAGTTTAACGTATTGAGTGCTGCAATCGTGGCAGTACTTGCCAGCACACCAGCACAAGCGATTCAGTTTGACGGTTTTATGACTGCAGGTGCGACCAAAATTGTTTCTATAGATGATGCTGACAAAGGCAACATATATATCGGTGGTCTGGGGGATCGTGGTATTACCGAAGACCTGACTTTTGAAAAAGATACGCGTTTTGGTCTGCAGATCAGTTCAGATGTCACTGAGGACATGTCAGTCGTCGCACAGATACTAGGTCGTGGTGACAGAGGAAACTTCAATGCCATCATCGAGTGGGCTTACATCGATTATGAAATTCATGACACCACCAGTGTTCACGTTGGTAAGATCAAACAGCCTGTTTACCTGGTAAACGATTATGTAGAAGTAGGTTTTGCATACCCATGGATTCGTCCACCACAGGAAGTCTATCTATTAAACAACCCGTTAAATACCGTCAACGGTATTGAGCTGTTGCTGCAATACCCAGTTGGCCCGGGTACCTTATCATTCCAGCCATATATCGGTTCAAACCGTGATGATATTCCAAATGGTGGCGGTGCTTACTTTGAGGCAGAAAATATTTATGGTATTGATGTCAAATACGCGGGTCGTGGATACACAGTTCATGCCAGTAACTTCCAGTGTGAGGTGAATGTTTTTGGTAATTCCTTCCAGCAATCTGCTGCCTTACTTGGTCCTGGTGCTGAAGTGACTGTGGATCTAGGCGGTAGTAAAGGTGACTGTAACGTAACGGCTGCTGGTTTTAATCTGGATCTGGCCAATGTAGTGGTATATGCAGAATGGACCGCAAGAACCACTACTGATGGGTTATCTAGACCATTTGGTGATACTGAAGCTTATTATGCGACCGTCGGTTACCGTTTTGGTAAGTGGTTGCCACACCTTACCTTTGCGTCAATTGATGGTGATGCATCTACGGTAGGAGTAGGTAGCGATGGGACCGGACTTGGTGGTGCTGCTCAGGTTAAAATGCCTGATGGCACTATCGTTGCTTCATTTAACTTCCCTGTGCCCCAGCAAACATCGATTACAGCCGGTCTTCGTTATGAGGTGAATGACAGTGCTGCATTGAAATTTGAGTACCAGGTGGTAGATATAGTGACTGATCAGCAAGAAATGATGGATGCTAACCAGCCTTGTACTCCGAATGGTTGTTTCAACTACGGCCTGTTTAACACTACTTTCGATCAACTCGGACCACAGGAGCAAGTTGGTATCGTGAGTGTTGCGCTGGATGTGATTTTCTAAGCTAATTGTTTATCGGATAAAAACTGAATAATTTGAAACTAAATATTTTTACTCATCAGTAACTACATAGTTACACGACTGGTTTAGTTTAATGGTTACAAATAATA
>JADFWF010000234.1 GCA_015222965.1 Pseudomonadota bacterium
AGATTTTGTAAGTTCACTGCCGAAGGCACTGATCAAATTGATTATAAAGACCTGGAAACACTCAAAGAGTACATTACCGAAACCGGTAAGATCGTACCTAGTCGTGTTACTGGTACTAAGGCGAAATATCAGCGCCAGTTAGCGACAGCGATCAAACGCGCTCGTTTTCTGTCGTTACTGCCTTACACTGATCAGCACTAAAACTAACTAAAACCGAAACGGCTTATTTGGGGTCTATCATGAGCCTTTTGCAATACTCTGGGTGGATGAACTGCAAACCCAGATTTTTACTGTTTTTGACTGAAACGAGGTGCATAGTTAATCTATACATCGAAGGTTTCAGACGAAAACAGCAGAAATATGGGGCAGCAGATCGCCGCTCACGAGTATTGTAAGAGGCTCACATGTTATTCATAGCAAGATATGCCCTGAAAAGCCCGTTTCATGCGTCTACTGTCGTCAGTATTCTGGCGATATTATCGTTATTTGTGCCGCTGGTCTCGGTATTAAGTGGAGCCATAGTCGGGTTGATTATTTTAACCCAGGGTCTGCTTTCTGGAGCCAGAGCTTTAGTCGTTTCCATAGTCGGAATTACCGTGGTCAGTTATCTGGTCACACAGTCTCCGGCTCTCGGTATAACGATTGGTCTGGTACAGTGGGTTCCGATGGTGATTCTTGCGGAAATTTTACGCAGAACACATTCCATGTCGTTTACATTGGTTGGCGGTATGGCGATAGCCCTGTTAGTGGTCGTAGCGCAGTATGTATTCTGGCCTGATATCGATAAGCTGTGGGCTGAATATGTTCAGTTGATGTTTCAAAATGTAGCGCTGGATCAGCCTGCAATGCAATTGGAACAGCTACAGTCCGGCATGCAGGAACTGGTTCACTGGATGGTGATTGTACTGGTTGCAGTTATGTACAGTACTTTTATCGGTACGCTGATGGCATCGCGCTGGTTTCAGGCTCGACTTGCAGACTCGAAAGGGTTTCGAGATGAGTTTTATAATATAAAACTGGGTAAGGGAGCTGCGATAGCAACCGTGTTAATGGCAGTACTTAGTCTTGCTCTGAAGCAGGATCTATTGTTAGCCATGTTAATGGTGATGATGGCGACCTTTTTATATCAGGGTCTGGCGATTGTACATAGTTGGTCCAGGCGTGGTAAACGCAAAGGCTGGTTAGTTTTGTTGTATGTGATGATGGTGATTTTTCCCCAGGTAGTGGCTGCGACCGCTTTTCTGGGGGTTATAGATAACTGGACAGATTTTCGTTCTCGATTGAGAAATAATGAATCTGTCTGAATGAATTTTGAAGATTAAGAGAGGATAGTCCTGTGGAAGTAATTCTGATGGAAAACATCGAAAATTTAGGTTCGTTAGGTGACAAGGTCACTGTAAAAGCGGGTTTTGCACGTAACTTTCTGGTTCCTGGTGGCAAAGCCAAACCTGCGACAGCTGCAAATCTGGAAGCTTTTGAAAAGCAAAGAGCCGAACTTGAAAAAGTGGCTGCTGAAGCTTTAGCTGCAGCACAATCTCGTAAAGATGCGATTGAAGCTTTAGGTGCTATCAGCATTACGGCTAAAGTCGGTAGTGAAGGCAAGCTGTTTGGTTCTATTGGAACTGCTGATATTGCCGATGCCATTACTGCGGCGGGTTGTGCGGTAGAAAAACGTGAAGTCCGTCTTCCTGAAGGTGCTATACGTGTGACTGGTGAACAGGATATCGTTATACATTTATATACCGATGTTGGTGTCACGGTATCAATTAACATCATTGGTGAAGAGTAATTTTATTACTCAGCTTTCCATCTAAATCATGAGTTTTTAGTTGGAACTGTAATAATTTCGAATCAAATTCGGAATTTATTTGTTACTATTTAGGGGCTGTCAATGACAGCCCCTAAATCGTTTGAGAATAATAAATACCAAGTAAATAAACCTTTCTATTGTGTCAGAAATTACCGATCGAGTTGCTGATTTGAGCCAACGTATAGAAGACCTCAAGGTTCCACCCCATTCGATGGAAGCCGAGCAATCGGTACTGGGTGGATTAATGCTGGATAATCAGGCCTGGGAACTGATTGCGGATCTGGTCAATGAAAAAGATTTCTACCGGCATGACCATGCCCTGATTTTCCGTGCAATCGAGTCGTTAACAAATGAAGATAAACCTTACGATGTGGTAACCATTTCAGACTGGTTAGAACAGCGCAATGAACTGGATAACATTGGTGGCCTGGCTTATTTAGGCATTTTGGCCAACGATACCCCGACAGCCGTTAATATCAAAGCCTATGCCGAGATCGTGCGTGAATATTCGGTGTTGCGTAATTTAATCCAGGTTGGGCATGAAATAGCCGACACTGCTTATAATGCGGATGGTCGCACCAGTAAAGAGTTGCTGGATGAAGCCGAACGCCTGGTTTTCCATATTGCGGAGCAGGGTGCTGGTAATAGTCAGGGCTTTGAAGACATCAAATCTCTACTGACCAAAGCTGTTGCTAAAGTTGAAGAATTATTCAAGAGTGACGAACCTCTCACCGGTATCAGTAGTGGTTTCACTAAATTTGATGAAAAAACATCCGGCTTACAGAATTCAGATCTGGTAATCGTTGCCGGTCGACCTTCAATGGGTAAAACCAGTTTCGCGATGAACCTGGCAGAAAACGCCGCCGTGAGTGCGGAAAAGTCTGTGGCTGTTTTCAGCATGGAAATGCCTGGCGATCAACTCGCCATGCGTATGATGTCATCACTCGGTCGCATCGATCAGCATAATTTGCGGACGGGTAAATTACAGGATCATGATTGGCCCAGGCTGACTTCTTCTGTCGGAATGCTGTCAAAAGCACGTTTGTTTATCGATGATACGCCTGCATTATCGCCCACAGAAGTTCGTGCGCGCTGCCGTCGCCTGAAGCGTGAACATGGTCTGGATATGATCATTATCGACTATTTACAGTTAATGCAGGTAGCAGGTGCCAGTGAAAACAGAGCGACCGAAATTTCAGAAATCAGCCGCTCACTGAAAGCCCTGGCAAAAGAACTTCAGGTACCGGTTATTGCACTGTCGCAGCTCAATCGTGGTGTCGAGCAAAGACCTGATAAACGCCCGGTTATGTCAGACCTGCGTGAATCGGGTGGTATCGAGCAGGATGCTGACGTTATTCTATTTATCTATCGAGATGAAGTTTATAACCCCGATAGTCAGGATAAAGGTACTGCAGAAATTCTTATCCGAAAACAACGTAACGGCCCTATTGGCATGGTACGTCTGGCTTTTATGGGCCAATTTACCCGCTTCGAAAACCTGTCTTATGAAGATTATGGACAGGAAGAAGAATAGTCTGATTCATACAAACAGACAGCATACCCGTCACAATCGGGTTATTATCGATCTCGATGCTATACGGCTGAATTATCAATATTTAAAATCTACAGCTGCCTACAGTAAAGTTATTGCGGTTATAAAAGCCGATGCCTACGGACATGGTGCAATCGAAGTCGCCAGCGCTTTACCAGAAGCCGATGCTTTTGCAGTTGCCACCGTACTTGAAGCCATGCCACTGCGTGAAGCAGGAATCAAACAAAAGATAATTGTTCTGGGTGGTGTGATCGATGAATTTGAAATGCAAATCTGTCTGGACCATCAACTCGATCCGGTGATTCACCAGTTCTGGCAAATTGCATTACTAAAGCAGGCTAATCATTCAACTCCTATCGATCTCTGGCTTAAGTTCAATTCGGGCATGGGGCGTCTCGGGTTTTCCACGTCAGATATCAATCCGGCATTACAACAGCTGGAGCAGTTAGCTTTACCTGGAGAAATACGTCTGATGACACACCTGGCGAATGCTGACGATCAAACGGATGAAAAATCCACTCAACAAATAAATCTGACAAAATCTTTGGGGCTTCAGCAATACGAATGGGGTATAGCCAATTCTGCTGGAATTCTGGGTTGGCCGCAAAGTCGCTTAAACTGGGTCAGAGCGGGCATAGCTTTGTATGGAAGTGATCCCATGTCGGATCATGGTTTTAGTCAAAATCTGAAACCTGTTATGCAGTTTAAATCTCAAGTTCTGGCAATTAACCATCTCAAAAAAGGTCAGAGTATAGGTTACGGTGGGCTTTACCGCTGCCCACAAGAT
>JADFWF010000235.1 GCA_015222965.1 Pseudomonadota bacterium
AGCTGATATTCAGGCTGAGCTTATTGGCGGATTAATTTAGTAATTAATCTATTATCCTTGAGTAACTCCGCTTCACCTTTTGCCATAACTCTGATCTGGTATTTTACCTTTGTATCTGTATCAGCCAGATGTACACACTCCATTTCTAACTTTTTATTATCTAATCCCCACCAGCCACATTGCATGACGGGATCGATCGATCCTGCTGAATAAAACAAAACTTTTGGTTCAAAAAAAACAGTAATTTTATTAATATTATCCTCATTATCCGTGGTTGATAACCATTCACCAGTGCCGGGATGAGGACCACAGGCACTCAAGAAACTACCAGTAATAAAAATCAGGATTAAATTTCTAAATATTTTAAGGTTAAACATGAGTGATCTCTTAGTTTGTTAGTCTTAAATATAACAGCGGCAATTTACGTGGCAGTTCTTCGGCATTGTGAATCAGTACATAGGAGCGGCTGCCAAATAGATAGGGTAGGTAGTCTTCTGCTCGTTCATCTATGGTGACACAGAAAGGGCGTAAACCCAATCTCTCTGCTTCAAGTACTGCCATGCGGGTATCTTCTATGCCGTAACGGCCTTCATATTTATCCAGATCATTGGGTTTGCCATCGGTAAGTATGAGCAGCAGCTTTTGACTGGAAGGTTCTTTTATCAGCAACTGTGTGGCATGACGTATGGCTGCCCCCATGCGGGTGTAATAACCGGGGCGAACGGCATCAATATGGCCGCGGATATTGTCGTCGTAGTTCTCGTTAAAATTTTTGATGTTGTAGAAACGTACATGGTTTCGATTACGTGAGGAGAAACCGTGTAGAGCGAAACGATCACCGGTTGCCGTCAGGGCTTCTGCAAACAGGTAGAGTGAATCACGGATAACATCGATGACGCGGGCATTATTGTTTATGTGCGCATCAGTGGACAGTGAAAGATCTGCGAGTAGCAAACAGGAGAGGTCACGGCTGAGATTGCGTACGTCGCGATACACAGGCGTGTCGCTATTTACATGGCCCTGTTTGCGGTCGGTAAGAAAGCTGATGTAGTTTTCGAGATCGAGCTCGCTGCCTTCATTCTGTCGGTTGACCCAGTGTCTCTGTGGTCGCAGGGACTCAAACTGACGACGAATTTTATGTGCTTGCGGGCGTAATCTTGCGGGCAGTTCCATGGCTTCAGCGTGCCGTGATGTCATGACCTGAAGTCGGCAATGATCTTTTTGCAAAAGCTGCTTTTTGTAATCCCATTCATCGATAGCAATGCCTTCGGCTAATACGATGTCATCATATTCTTCAGATGGCAGGTCGAGGTCCAGTTTGATCTTACCGGCCGTGGTTTCACTGTCCTGGGCAAGTGTAATGTTATCCATGTCTTCGGCTGTCTGCATGGTGTTGTCATCGTCATCATCGACACTGGTACGGTCAACTTTGGTGTATTCTGCCCAGCTCCATAGAGTTTCCAGGCGAAAACTCATCAGGCCATCTTTACCATCGGGTAACTCAGTGCGGTTTCCCTGTTTGCGTTTTTCCTGCTTTTTCTGTTCCTGCTTCGCTTGCTCGTCGTCAGTTTGTTCCGGCAGGTCGGGGTCATTTGGCTGTGCACCTTTGGTGATTTCCTGATGTGGTGGTGACGGGTGCAACCAGAGTGTTACAGGCTGCGGAGGATGTTTGGCGTATTCAAGTTTGATATTTTTATCAGGGTCAGACAATGCCTGACGGATACTTGTTTCCTGGCTGGCTTCCCTTGTGGGGAGTTTATCCGGATCCGGGCGTTGCTTTAGATGTGCCTGCAACAGGTTCTGATAACGGCTCTGTAAACCCGGCCAAATTTTCAGTGTCTCACGGGTGCGGTTTTGATTTCTGCTGATCCAGTCAGAGTTATTGCCTGTTGTAATTTCCGGGATGACGGAGAGTGCAGTTAGCCACAGGTAAAGATCACGGTTGAGTTCTTTGCTGGGAAACAGGGCGATACTGTCGGGTAGTCGCAGTGTCTCTTCATCACGCCATGCATATTGTGTTTTTTTGCCGGTGCCGGCGATGCGTTGCAATATCGAACGCCGGGCATGGATCTCGGAGTCGGTCGCATTCTCGATACGTAGTCCACCTTCACCACCCAGCGCACGGAAGAAAATACCGGCAGTACGGCGTATTTCATCCAGATGCACGATCGCTTCGGGGTAGTGCTTATTGGCACTGTTGGTGATGAAGCTATCCCAGATTTTTCCGACGAATTCTTCCATAAGCTTATTTGATGAAATGTGTCCAGTCAGGTGGCAGCCAGATAATCATGATGATACAAAAAATAACCAGAGCGATAAAAAACAATTTAAACTTTTTTAATGGCGATCGACCTAAGTCAGGCGGCAAAGGAATGCCACAATGAGAACAATATTCCTTGTCCGTATTTATCTCGCCACCACAATGTTTACAAGTAAGTTTTTTCATTTAAAATTATTCATTGTCTTTATTTTAAAGCTCCGTCAATGTGGCAATCTGTTCCGGGAACAGATAAACCAGGATAATCAAAGCAGGTATCACGTAAAAATACATCCGCATCAGTGCACGTAAGATGACGTGCGACTCTTTAAGCTCCATAAAATAGTCAACGATAATGCGGCCCTTGATGGCGAGCACGATCGCCATGATGGAAATACTGTACAGTCCGGGTGTAACCTGTTCTGCCATGTAGGCACTAAACAAGGTCAGGACCACGAGCAACAGCCATAGAGCGCCAATAAGTTTTTTAGTCGTCATCTGCATTATCGGATCACATACAGTAAGGGGAAGATGGTGATCCAGGCAAGATCGATCATGTGCCAGTACAGTGCGACGTTTATCAGGCCCTCATGTTCCTGCTGTGTATATATACCTGTGTTAAGACGATAGATAACCCAGGCAATGGCGGCGCTTCCCCAAGCAACATGCAATAAGTGATTGAAGGTAACGTAATAATAAACCGCATAAAAAATATTCGTTTCGGTCGAAAGACCCTGTGCGGTATTCCACTCATATTCAAAATATTTAATGATCAGGTAGAGAACACCGCAACTGACTGCACCCCATAACCAGCGTGCACTTTTTTCAGGATGGTTTTCACGTATGGCGATAACCGCGCGAACAACAAAAAAACTGCTGGTCAGCATGATCAGCGTATTACTGGCACCAGCCACTGTACTTAGTTTTGGCGGCCCTTCATCGAAGGCGACAGGGTTGTGTACTT
Source organism: Pseudomonadota bacterium (assembly GCA_015222965.1). Classification (GTDB taxonomy): domain Bacteria; phylum Pseudomonadota; class Gammaproteobacteria; order SZUA-229; family SZUA-229. The sequence continues at coordinate 3,222 of JADFWF010000235.1, forward strand.
TGGCGAGAAAATAGACGATGAACATGATGGCAAACTCGCTCATCTCCGCCAGTATCGCTGCCCAGATAGCCATGTTACCCGGGATTTTATGGGTATTTGTGGTCAGGGAAAGGGGCGGGAGAACTGCTTCAGTCATTGGCTTTACTGTGTTTGTTTACACAGCTTCGGGTTCGTCCAGCAAGCGCCCGATCAATGGGTAGGAGAAATCCAGACCTTTGATCGCCGATGATCTTTCATAACGCAGAAAATAAAGTATCCATAACGCCAGATAAAAAACGCCGACAAAAAGCAGGTTGCCGATATAAAAATCCTCTGCGTATGCTGCGGTATGATCACTGGAGGACAGTTTTTTTGTCACTTTAAGTTGTCTCCATTTTTGCGCGAACCACTTCCATTAAGGCTTCGACGGTTTCATCTTCGTCACTGAGCGGTTCTACGATAGCCGCACGGCATGCCTCTATCGGATCGAGGCCGGATTTGATCAGGGTGGCGGCATACACGAGTAAACGTGTTGATGCAGATTCTTCCAGGTCGTGATCTTTTAACACGCGTAAGGCATGTGCCAGTTCTATCAATTGTGTGGCGGTTGTTTTGTCTATCTCTGTTTCTTTCTGAACGATGCTTATCTCTGTCTCGATATCAGGGTAGTCAAAACGCATGGCCACGAAACGCTGGCGAGTAGACGGTTTCATGCCTTTGAGTAAATTTTGATAACCGGGATTGTATGAAACTACCAGCATGAACTCAGGTGACGCCTGTAACACTTCGCCGGTTCGCTCGATGGGCAGTATACGTCGATCATCGGAGAGAGGGTGCAGGACAACCGTGGTGTCTTTTCGAGCTTCGACGACTTCATCAAGATAACAGATGGCGCCTTCACGAACAGCTTTGCTCAGGGGGCCGTCATGCCAGTAAGTCTCACCGTCACCGATCAGATGCCTGCCGACCAGATCCGCAGCGGTGAGATCATCGTGGCAGGCGATGGTGTATAGCGGACGCCCGAGCTTCGCCGCCATGTGCTGGATAAAGCGGGTCTTGCCACAACCGGTCGGGCCTTTGATAAGCAGCGGCAACTGGTTGTTGTATGCATGTTCGAATAATTCAACTTCGCTATTCTGGCTTTGGTAATAGGGAATGTCGTTCATTGGCTTGCTCATAAGATTAGTGTTTATGATAAATATCGTTTAAAGACTGATAAGGTAAGTGATGGCGATGCCAGTGATGACAATAAGCAGCCAGCCATACATGATCACTCGCCAGAGTAATGACACACCGCGCAACTCCATAAAGTCACGGATAATAAATGTTGCTTTCGCAGCAGCGGTAATTAATAAAAAGGAGACCACTGCGACACCGCTATATCCGAGTTTTCCTATGGCATAGGTAGTCATCGTTAGCAGCAGCATGCTCAGCCACAGGGTATGAATGTTGTAGAGTTTATTCATCGGATGATATACACCAGTGGGAACAGGATGATCCAGACCAGGTCAACCATGTGCCAGTAAGACGCACCGGTTTCGATACCGATGTGATCCTGTGCGCTGTAGCCACCGCGTTGTGCTTTGATGACGATGGCAAGCAGGATGATCATGCCCAGGATCACATGCAGAAAATGAAACATCGTTAGAGACAGATAAAACATATAAAAGGTATTGGTGCTGAGGCCGATACCTTCTGAGAATTTATCGTAATACTCTAATGACTTTAACAGCAGGAATCCTGAGCCGCAGGCCAGCGATGCATATAACCAGCGTACACAGCTTTTAACATCATCGAGCCGGATAGCATGTATTGCACGCACCACAAAGTAACTTGCGGTGATCAGCAGCAGTGTATTGGCTGCCCCCAGCTCACGGTTGAGTGTCAGCTGATACTGATTGAACATGTCTACATTCTGTATCCGTACCACGGCGTAAGAAATAAAGGCGATGGCAAACACCAGCAACTCGGCAAAAATAAAAAACCAGATAGCAAAATCACCGGGCAGCAGCCTCGGTAGTTCTTCATCGATTTCTGTTGTAGCTGTGTTCATGTGTTTTGTGTTAGCTCCACAGCTGTATTAATCCCACAACTGGTCGCCGGACCAGGCTCGTACCAGCGCCCATAGAGCAAAAACAATAAAGATGGTGTGCACGATGGTGAAATAGGAGATCACATAGACCCAGGTCCACGGTGAATCAAAACCACCCAGTAAAATCATCAGTGCGCTGACCAGGAACAGTACGGCTGCAGCGATCACGTTGATCTTCAGACCCAGGACTGCATGGTAGCGAGCAATCGTACCTGACTCTGTTTTTCTGTAGATCAGCACCAGGACGATAAAACTTATAACAGGCAGGATCGTCAGGTTGAGCAGAGAGACCAGCGCTGCGTCTGCTGCGCGTTTTAACTGTCGCTCCTCTTTGTTTACTGATCTCATCGGTTTCATCTGACTGATTTATCTGACTGGGTTAATAGATACCATAAAAAAATACCGCCTGAAGCGGCGGTACTTTTTCACGATAGCGCTAAGGATTCAGGATACCTCGGCTTTTACAGTGCTCTCTACCATCTTAACTTCTTCGCCTTTTACGAAGAAACTGATGATATAGAGGATGAGTCCTATCAGGAATATCAGACCTGCACCTTCACGCATCCAGTAGAATATTTC